>CAIQQN010000133.1 GCA_903873975.1 uncultured Anaerolineales bacterium | reverse complement strand
TGGCGTGCGTCTCGTAGGACATGTCCAGGTACTGGCCGCGCGTCAGGTCAAGGCAAGTATCCTGGAGAATCTTTGCGGCTTTAAAGATAGTCTCGGTAGAGTGGGTGGGGGCCAAGTCCAGTATGGCCTGGTTGGAGAGGACGAATAACGCGTCCCCGGCGTTGATCGCCTGCGGCATGCCCCACCTCACCCAGACGGTATCCCGCCCTCGACGTTTGTCCGAGTTATCCTGAATATCGTCGTGGACGAGCGAAAAGTTATGGACAAGTTCGACAGCGGCCGCAGCCGGGAGTGCGGATTTCCAGTCTGCATTACATGCGTCACAGGTGAGCAGTACCAGCAGTGGGCGGATGCGCTTCCCCTGTGCTTCGGGTCCGGATCCTTCGCCGGTCCAGCCCATGTGGTAGGTCAGCATCTCGTGGAAGCGACGCGTGCGCGGTTCATCGAGCCGGGCAATCTGGCGCTGGAGTTCGACTTCGATGGCGAGGAGCATAGGGGAGGAAAATTCTTTCAGACTCATGTTTTCTCTATTCCACAACTTCCCATTTCACCAATCTCACCCACTCCGGCCGCAAACATTGCAACCTGTATTTGTCGTTGTGTCAGTTTAATCATCTTGACTACCTTCGTTGCGCTCACCGCTGCAACTTTCAAGAACTCTCCCGCCATGCCGCCCAGTGAAGCACCCAATGCGATGCACTTGGCGATATCGAGTCCATCTTTAATACCTCCGCTGGCGAAGATCGTCATTTTAGGAACGGCTTTCTTGACATTTAGGATCGAATCCGCGGTGGGGATACCCCAGCCGACAAAAGTGGCGGCGAGTTCGCGTGTGAATTCATCGGTGGCGCGGTGCAACTCGACTTGCGACCAGGATGTTCCGCCTGCTCCCGCTATGTCAATGGCAGAGACGCCGCATTCGGCGAGGGTTTTTGCAGTCCTTTCGGAGATACCCCAGCCAACTTCTTTGACAACCACGGGAACATCAATTTCATTGCAGACCTTCTCAATTTTCTTCGCCAGCCCGGCGAAATTGGTATCCCCACCAAGCTGCAGGGCCTCTTGCAACGGGTTGAGATGCAGGATAAGCGCATCTGCCTGGATCATGTCTACAGCGCGGTGGCAATGGTCAATGCCATAACCATAGTTCAACTGTACTGCGCCCAGGTTGGCAAAAAGCAGGATATCGGGGGCCACTTTGCGGGTGATGGAAAAAGTCTCAGCTAGGTCAGGGTTTTCGATGGCAGCGCGCTGACTGCCGACTCCCATTGCCACACCGTTTATCTGAGCGGCTTCGGCGAGACGCCTGTTGATTGTTTTTGCTTCTTCTGTCCCGCCGGTCATGGACGAGATGAGGATGGGCGCATTTAGTTTTTTCCCGAATAGGTTGATGGTAGTCTCTACTGCTTCGAGGTCCAGTTCCGGTAGAGCCTCATGGATGAAATGATAACATTCCAGTCCGTTGGTCAACATGGAGCGAACATCCTGTTCCAGATTGATCTTGATGTGGTCGGCTTTCCGCCGGTCAATATGCGCAACTTTTACCATAAGTTTGTGTTCCTTGTATTGAATTATAATAGCGAAACGATTACAATAGTGCCAGTTTCAACTCACAGGAGGCAGAAATGGCGAGTACTTTTGAAGAAGTGAAGGAAATTATCGTAGACTTGTTGGGCGTGGACGAAACGAAGGTCAAGCTCGAATCCCGCTTCCGCGAGGATCTGGAAGCCGATTCGCTCGACCTGGTCGAACTTATTATGAAATTTGAGGATGTTTTCGGTACCGAGATTTCGGACGAAGATGCCCAGAAGATCACTACGGTCGGTGAAGCGGTCAAGTTCGTCGAAGCCCAAAAAGCCAAGAAATGACCATCAACTTTTCCTAATGAGATAAGCCGCTAGAAAAGGCGGCTTTTTTCGTATTTTGGAAATTGAGTTTGATTTGCTGGACCTGTAAGCTGTTACAAAGAATAAGCCCTGAGATGATTCGCTTCTCAGGGCTTATTTCATTATTTCAAGAGACTTGGGATTTCCTCAGGGTGCTTGGCAACTTTCACGCCAGCTGCTTCGAGTGCTTTGACCTTGTCAGCTGCGGTACCCGCACCGCCTTCAATGATGGCGCCCGCATGTCCCATGCGCTTTCCGGGAGGGGCCGTTTGCCCAGCAATGAACGAGACGACTGGCTTGGTCATCTTGGAAGCGATGAATTGGGCTGCTTTCTCCTCGTCAGTACCACCTATTTCACCGATCATAACCACTTTCTCGGTGAGCGGATCGTCTTCGAACAGTGACAGGCAGTCAATGAAATTAGTACCGTTTATTGGGTCGCCTCCAATTCCGACACAGGTGGTGGCACCCAAACCAGCCAGTTTCAAGGCATAGAGAACTTCGTAGGTCAAAGTGCCGGAGCGCGAGACGACACCCACGTTGCCGGAGATGGCGATGTTACCGGGAATGATGCCTACTTTGGCCTCGCCGGGAGTTAACAGACCGGGGCAATTCGGACCAAGCAGACGGATCCGTTTTTGGTCGAGGTATTCGCGCACCCTCATCATATCCTGCACTGCAACACCTTCAGTGATGCAAACGATGAACGGGATACCCGCATCTGCAGCTTCAAAGATGGCATCCGGGGCGAATGCCGCGGCGACAAAGATAATACTGGCATTCGCGCCAGTTGATTCGACAGCTGCTTTGCAGGAGTCGAAGACCGGTACTTTGCCGTCCAAGACCCATTCGCCACCCTTGCCGGGGCGTGTCCCTGCCACGACTTTGGTTCCGTAAGCCAGCATTTGCTGGGTGTGAAAGAGGCCCTCATTGCCGGTGATACCCTGTACCAAAAGGCGGGTTTTTTTATCAACTAATATGCTCATTTTGGCCTCCTATGCATTCGCCGCTGCAACGGATTTCTTGGCCGCGTCAGCGAGGGTCTCGGCGGTAATCATGTGGGCGTCTGCCAGGAGTTTGCGGCCTTCCTCAGCGTTGGTACCTACCAGGCGTACAACCATCGGGATAGTCGGCTTAACATCATTGAGGGCAGCAAGGATGCCTTTGGCCACTTCATCACAGCGTGTGATACCTCCGAAGACGTTGAACAGAATGACTTTGACATTTTTATCCGATAGGATGATGCGCATGGCCGCTGCGACTTTGTCCGAACCCGCTCCCCCGCCAATGTCCAGGAAATTGGCCGGTTCACCGCCAAATAATTTGACGATGTCCATGGTGGTCATAGCCAGCCCTGCGCCGTTGACCATGCAACCGATATTGCCATCCAATTTGATGAAGGAGAGCCCATACTTGCGCGCCTCGGTCTCAGCAGCGGCTTCCTCGTCCACGTCACGCATTTCAGCAAGGTCGGGGTGGCGAAAGAGGGCGTTATCGTCCAACAGCATCTTGCCATCCAGCGCCATCAGCGACTTTTCTTTAAGGATGACCAGCGGGTTTATCTCTGCCAGAGTCGCGTCGCATTCCAAATAAGCGCGCCAGAGACCCCGGCAGATATCGCCGAACTGTTTCCAATATTCCTTAGGCAGGTCAATGCCAATCGCAATGTCGCGCGACTGATAGTCACGCAAGCCAAGAAGCGGGTCAATGTGGACTTTGATGATTTTATCGGGATTGGCGCGGGCAACTTCCTCGATTTCGACGCCACCTGCGGCAGAGGCCATTATGACTGGGCGACGAGCGGCGCGGTCGTTGGTGATACCCAGGTAGATTTCCTGATCGATATTGGCTGCCGAGTCTACCAGCACTTTTCGGACCGGCAATCCCTTGATTTCCATACCCAGGATTTGGGTCGCGACTTCTTCGGCTTCTTTGGCCGACTTGGCAAGTCGGATGCCACCCGCTTTACCGCGACCGCCCACCAGCACCTGGGATTTGACAACAACACGACCACCCAACTCTTCAGCGATCTGTCTCGCCTCGGTTGCTGTAGCCGCCACCCGTCCCTTTGGGATCGGGATGCCATATTTGGCAAAAATCTGTTTGGATTGGTATTCATGCAGTTTCATGCGGAAGATTCTCCCTTATGGAATGTAAAGCGCAAGGATTATATCATTTTGTTTTTTAAATACCATAGGTAATTCATAAGCAGACAAAATGACATTCAGTCTGGTTATGGCATTGTAAATCGCATCAACCGGTTATTAGCTGCGTCGCTTACCCACACACGTCCTTCTGAGTCCACTGAGAGGGCGGCGGCCAAACCAATGTTTTCTGCGCCAATCCCGTATTCGCCCCAAGTGCGGATGAACTCTCCATTGACCGTAAACTCGAGCACGCGGAATTCTTCCGGGTCTGTGACGAAGATATGTCCTTGATTGTCTATCGAAAGATAAGGCTTGTTATTCAACGATTCACCATACCACCCAGTAATATCCCATTGGAGGAATGGTGAATAAGCTGAACCATCTTCATTGGGTGCAAAGACCTGAACGCGCTGGTTCCAGGTATCGGCCACGTACAAGAACCCTCGTGAGTCGAATGCCAGGCCGACTGGCTCCTCGAATTGGCCGATGGATAGACCCTCGCTGCCAATTTGCAGAATGAAATTCCCATCCGCGTCATAGACTAGGATACGCTTATTTCCTGTATCTGCTACAAACACACGCCCCTGCGCGTCCACAGCAATGCCACGCGGTCCCCATATCCCAAACGGATCATTGGTTGTCGGGTCGTAGAGGGGAGTACCCCACATTGTGAGCGGTGTCCCGCTGGCAGTGAACTTCTGGATGCGATGGTTCCAGGTATCAGCTACGTAGACGAACTCTCCGTCGGGTGAAACCGCCAAAGCCCAGGGCTGGTTGAAAGTCCCCAAGAGGGCGTCACCGGCAGCGCTGTCTCCAAAAGAGCCCCAAGCGTTGAGGAACTGTCCAGCGGCGCTGAAATGCTGGATGCGATTATTGTTGGTATCGGCAACGTAAATGGTCCCATCAGGAGCGATGGCTATTCCGTGAGGGGTATTGAATTGGCCGTCTGATGAGCCACTCATTCCGAAGACAAGGTCTGCCGGAAGGGATAACCTGCCTTGCTCATAGGGGTCAGTTTTAACGGTTGTTGCTTGGAGCACATTATAGTCCCATATTTCTGCTGCCACATCTTTCCGGACGAACAATTGCATCTTGTCGCTTGGGTTCCAATCAGGGACGGTCAGGCCGGTTTCACCGGTGGCTTCGGCATACTGGGAATAATCGCGGTTGAACCAGATTTGCCAGAGGGCTGCCCGCAAGGATGAATTGGTAAGCGCATCTTTGATGCGTGTCCAAGTCAAATTGAAATAATCCTGGTTGGGCCATACCATACGGACATAGTTGATACGGTAGTAATCGTTGCCAACGATTGCCTTGATGGCTTCAAAGTTTTTCTGGTCAACAATTAAAACTGGAACTCCCAGCAGGTCTGAATTTGGTTGGTCAAAGGCTCTTTTGTTGGGGTAATGGCGCAAATACCAGGTGAATGGCCAAGCCACACCACTGTCTGGTGCGCTGTTATCGAATGCCAGCGTAAGGTTCTGGCCCCCAGAGGTTCGGCTGGAGATTTTGTCGATTTGCACCATAACATCTTTAATACCGCTCGCGCCATGGGCATATATCAGATACTCAGTGGCGTCGTTCGGATGGAGATAAGCGGCGCGGATGGCGGTGCGTGCGGTCAGAACTGCCATAAAACCGAAAAATACCAGCGCGGCCAACCGAAGCGCGTCGCGAACCAGACACCTGTCCAGCAAAGAGACAAGTCCACCTGCGCTGACGAGGGCGATCACAGTCGAGAATAAGAACACCTCGGTTGCAGATAATTGTGCCAGCGTCTTACCTTGGAAGGGTGGATTTGTGCTCAGAGTTGTTACCAACGCTATACTCAGAGCAATGAAAAATAGAACAAACAGGATAATTCCCCAGGTAGCTCGTCCACGGAATTTTGACCAGTCCAGCCGCTCGATAACCTGACCCAGCCCCCAACCAGTCAGCAGGATCATTGGCAGCGTGATGTGTACAGTCAGCCAAGGCATTTTCTCACCTGCTATCGAAAAGGCGAGCAGGCTGGACAATGCCCACCAGATCATCAGACCGAACGTAGGGGCAGCTTCTGGAACAGAAGCAGGTAAAAGAGCCGATTCCGAGGAGGTTGCGTGGGGCAGGGGAGCTGGTGACTTCCGGCGCAGGCCAAAGAACGCAGCCAGGCCGATTCCGAGCGCAGGAAGAAACTCATATAATGGAATCTGAATCAGCAAGTAGTAATACCACGGTTGGCTGCCGCGATGGACGCCCTGTTGTTCCAGCCAATATCCCAGTGATCCGACCATACCGGTCGCAAGACCCGGCCAGTTGGTGAAAACGCTGCTGTAGAAGAAAATATAGATGCCCCAGAAGAAGGCTGCGTTGACGAGCCAGCGTTTCCAATCCCAGAGCAGGCCAATTACAATTGCGATAATGATCAGCAAAATCAAGACTGATGCAGTCTTGACCGGACCTTGGACCCAAAGAGCCTGCCAATTCCAACCCGGCCAAGAAAAAGTGTAATCAAGAGGGCTCCAACCCAATGCCTTGACAGGGAGCGGAGCCAACTGTGGCAGGACAAACGTTCCGAGCAGGATGAGTATGTCGAAAGAACGCTCACGACGAAGGTTTTTCCAGCCATAACCGGTGACGAGCAAGACCGCTGCGGCGATGAAAGCAATACTCGCCAGCATAATCAGAGATGTAGCCGATGGTAAATGCCCTGAAAGCGGTGCAGCCTCTGGCGCTATTCCCGGGATGAGTGGTGCGGTAGTTTGGCCGGCATCCGTCGTAGCTTGGGCGTGGGCGTAGAGTGTAACTCCGAGCGCCGCTCCGAGAAGCAGGACACCGACGGATAGGACAACAAAAAACCCGTTCAATTGGCTGTTGTTCTTCCAAGAAGAGCGAGTCACGCGGTTGACTAGATAGAATGCAAGAAAGAGCAGCGCCTGGGCGGTATAAATAAACGCGGTTTCTTTGACCGTGAAGTGTAAGGCTGTGGCGATTGTCAGCAGGAGCAAATAACATTTTTTGCCGGTTTCTAGATATCGCAAGATCGCATAGAGCGTCAGTACCCCCAGCATGGCCACAAATGTCTCATTACGGGCATAACGTCCGTAGTAAAGCATGTAGGGTGAGATGAGCACAAGTCCGGCGGCAACCAGCATTCCAGCACGACCCAAGTAACGCCGCCAGTTCCAAAGCAAGACAACTGTCAGTATGCTGGCAATCGCATGTGGCAGGCGGGCCGTGAAATCATTGTCTCCGAAGAGGAAGAAAGTCAGCGCCAGTAAGTGGAATTGCAGAGGTCCGTGTGTAGTGGGCGTGTGCTGATAGCCTTGCCCAATCGAAAAGAGCCAGGAAAAATAGGCGTGCAGGCTTTCATCGTGGCTCATGACCCGAACCCCCAGGTTATAAAACCGGCTAACAGCCATCAGGATAATGATGATGGCAAAAAGAAGTATTTCAATTGTAAAAGAAGGGAGAGTGGAAAAAAGGGGGCGATCAAGCCAGGAGCGTTTATCTTGAGTCTCGATCATGCTAAGGCACCTATGTGAATTTGGAATGGACGTGTTGAGGATACTGCAAACGCATCAATCTGACAAGCAAGGTTATTTATTCAATCTGCGTATAGCCATTATCACACAAATATTTAACAACTTAAATAATACTCATAAGCTGCCCACAACCACCCTTGATATCTATGCCACGCCTCAAGCGGATTGTGCAGGGGATCCCGGAATGGATCAGGATTTCTTTGAATTTTGCTGCACGCTGACGCGTGGTGGCCTTGCCAGAATAACCAAGTGTGGGATTGAGGGGGATGGCATTGACGTGACACAGTAATCCTTTTAATAAATTTGCTAGTAAATGTGCTTGTTCTGGAGTATCGTTGACTTCGTTGACAAGTGCCCATTCGAAAGTGATACGACGACCTGTCGCTGCGACGTAATCATGACAGGCTTCGAGCAACTCATCAATCGGGTAGCGTTTGTTGACCGGGAGCATAGAGGTGCGTAGGACGTCGTCCGCGGCATGAAGGGAAATCGCGAGGTTGACCTGTCGTTTTTCGGCAGCGAACTGATGGATAACCGGGACCAGGCCAATGGTTGAGATGGTGACGCGTCGCGCACCAAAATTGTATCCATCCGGATCGTTCAAACGGTCGATGGCGGACATTGTATTATCGTAGTTGTGAAATGGTTCACCCATACCCATGACCACAACATTTGAAATCACCTCACCCCGATCCCGCAACAAACGGGCATAATATATTACCTGAGCAACTATTTCCCCGCTTGAAAGATGGCGTTTGAAGCCCATTTGCCCGGTCGCACAGAAGACACAACCCATGGCGCAGCCAACTTGTGTAGAAATGCACAGCGTGCGACGGCTTTTCCCTGCGCCTTCGTGTTGTGCTAGCTGCAGCACTGCTGAAGGATCGTATTTCATCAAAACGGTTTCGATGGCCTTCCCGTCATTTAGTTGAAATAGTGTTTTAACCGTATCGCCATCTGAGGACTGGAGAGTGGTGGTGGGAACGAGAATATTGAATTCCAGGAATTTAGCCAGTTTCAAGCGCAAGGATGCAGGTAGGGTTGTGAACTCATTGGGAGCAATCCAGAAGTTGTGGTACAACCCCTGCCAAATTTGACGGGCCCTATAGACGGGTTCTCCCCATTCAGCCAGGAGAGAAATTAGTTCAGAAAAGGAGAGGTCATAAATCAATGAGAAGCCCATCGGATATTATTTAATTCACTAATGTGTTTAGATCTTTTACGATAATATCTACAACCGGCCTCCACGCCTCGCCTTGTTCCTGAGTACTTACTCCGCTCAAAACCAGTGCAACCGGGCATCCGGCTGCTTGGCCTCCAGCGATATCAGTCTCCAAGCGATCGCCTAGTACAAGAGTCTCTTCTTTGGCGGTTCCCAGTCTTTCGCGCGCAAGTTCTATCAAGAATGGGCCTGGTTTGCCGGCGTAAATGGGTTCGATGCCAGTAGCTGTAACAATCACAGAGGTCCATGCACCCGCGCCGGGTATTTCGCCGCGCGGGGTGGGGAAAGTTTTGTCAGGATTAGTAGCGTAAAAAGGCACACCGCGGCTCACTAGTAGGGTGGCCTCGCTTATTTTAGCAAAGTTGATGTCCCGATCGAACCCCATCACCACCGCACGGGCTTTTTCGGCATCTTCCAAGGATAGCGGTTCGAAACCTTTCTCAAGCAAGGCAAGCATCACACCGGCTTCGCCAATTGCAAATACCGGTCCACCTGCAGGAATTTTCTTGTTGAGCAGGTGTGCCACGGCCAGCGAAGAAGTAACCACCTGCCACGGTTCGACTGTCACGCCGAACCCAGCTAGGCGTTCGACATATTGTTTAGGCGTACGCGTCCCGTTATTAGTGGCAAAGGCTACTTTCAGCCCGAGTATATGAATCCGTTCAAAGATAAAGGTGAGATTTCCGATGGGTACATCGGCTTTCCACAGAACGCCATCCATATCGAGGATAAGGGACTTAAAGGTGTGAGAAAACATAGTAATAAAAAAAAGGCGGACACGCAGATCCGCCCAATAAGGTTATTTCTTGGTTGGTATTTCGAGAACCTGGTCCACCAGTCCGTATTCGACAGCTTGCTTGGCATCCAGGTAGAAATCACGTTCGGTATCCTGCTTGATAACTTCTACAGGTTTGCCTGTATGCCTGGACATAATGTCATTCAACAGGGTACGGAGGCGCAGGATTTGTTTGGTCTGGATCTCAATGTCGGTGGCTTGGCCCTGCGCGCCACCCAGCGGCTGATGCATATGGATGGTGGCATTAGGCAGGGCGTAGCGGCGTCCCTTCGTACCAGCGGTCAGGAGAACGGTCCCGAATGAGGCAGTCACGCCAACAGCGACGGTGCTAATCGGATTGGAGATCATCTGCATCGTGTCATAAATAGCCAACCCAGAATAAATAACTCCGCCAGGAGAGTTAATATACATCTGGATTTCCCTTTCCGAGTCTTCCCGGTTAAGGAACAGCAGCTGCGCCACGATGACATTTGCCACCTGGTCGTCAATGGCAGTACCTGCAAAGATAATGCGCTCTTTGAGGAGCAATGAGTAGATATCGTATGCCCGCTCTCCGCGACCCGAAGACTCAATCACCATCGGAATAACGTCTTTGAAATTTTGATCCATTTTCACTCCATTTCTTTTGAATACAATAAAACAGGTTTATTTTATTGGGTCTGTTTTCTTCCCCTTCGGGGAGGATTTCACAGTGGCGGGCTTTTTTGAGACTTCAGCCGGCTTCCTGGTCTTGGGCGAGGGTGCTTTCAATGCAGCCTTTTTCTTGCCGATCTCTTTTGCGTCAGTTGGTTTGGAACCCTTCGGCGGTGCTTTGGATAATTTCTTGGTAACGGTTTTCTTTGATTCTTCTTTTGGAAGTACTGGTGCTTGACCAGTAGCAATATCCTTGAGCCGATTCAAGGTCTGCTGGACATACGCCCGGTTGGCGGATTCCATTGCCACAGCATTCATTAATTGCTTGGGCGGTTGGGATTTACCGCGCATGGACTTTTGGAAACCGGCATCGCTCTGGTATTCATTCCAGGTCTGCTCGAACGAGGATTGGACCAATTCCTGGCTGACTTCAATCTTCTCGGCCTTGGCAAGTTGATCCATAATGAGCGAGCGTTCCAGACGCTTGATTGCAATCGGTCTGGCTTCTTCGGCAATGAATTTTTCTTCTTCCATCTCGCGAGATTTGAGATAAGCTGTCATATCAAGGCCTTGTTTTGCAAGGCGGGATTTCAAGTCTTCCATTACATGTTCCAATTCGTGATCAAGTGTCTGTGGAGGATACTTGATGATTGCTTTCTCTTTAATTTGCTCCATCAATCTGGCGAAATAAGCGTCATCATATTCGGCTTTGGACTGGGTTGCCAGGTTCGCTTTTACTGCCTCACGCAGGGCTTGCAAATTTTCGAAAGGACCGACTTGTTTGGCAAAATCGTCGTTCAAGTCTGGAAGGATACTCCCGCGCACCATCTTGACTTTCATGTTAAATTTAACTGTCTGGCCTTGCAGGTTTTCGTCTTTATAATCTTTCTCATATTTGTGGTTGAACGACTTGCTCTCCTCAACGTTTAGACTGACCAGTTCTTTCGAAAATCCTCTGAAAGGGAACTCATCATCTTTCTCATTGTCCCGGACAAAAACGGGCAGCCCAGGCCGGTCAAAGGCTGGAGCCTCATCTTCAGAGGCTTTTACCTTGACACCCTTCAGATCAATCATCACGAAATCACCCGTCTCAATGGGACGGTCGACCGATTCAGTCTTGGCGTACATACGGCGCAGTTCATCGATGGCTTCTTTATTCTTGTCTTCGACAGGTGCTTTCCAATCGTATGGCAAACGGATTGAGCGGTAATCGCCCAAGTCTGCGGTTGGGGCAAGCGGGACGGTGAAGGTAAACTTGGGTTTCTTGTCCAGGTCTTCAACTTTTTCCAGTGATCCAGCTGCGGCCGGTTCCAGTCTGGCCTCTTCCAAAGCCTTCGGGTAAACTTCATCCAGGAGCAAATCCACAGCCTCTTCGGAAATAATACTCTCACCGAAGCTACGCACAACTACTTCGTATGGAGCCTTGCCGGGACGGAAACCGGGGATGGATTTGCGTTCAGAAATCTTCCGGGCGGCACGGTGCTTGGCACCCTCCATCTGCTCGGTTTCCAGTTCAACGATCAAGGTGACTTGGTGGTCATCACGGGGTTGCGTTTCAATTTTCAAAGCCTTATCCTTTTTTTCTCATGTTATTTTCGCGGTTAAGTGTGGGGAAGACGGGACTTGAACCCGTACGCCTTGCGGCACAAAATCCTAAGTCTTGCGCGTCTGCCAATTCCGCCACTTCCCCGGAATTGGAAGATTATAAGCGCAAGGGGAGCGTGCGTCAATAAAAGGGGTATTCCTGTTAATCTTTTACTTACAGGAGAAATGAGTGGCTTTCTTTGCAGTATAATCCCCGCATTCATTTTTTCCGACTGGAGTAGCCTTTGAGCCATATCATCAACCCCGACAGCGCTGGAAAAGAACGTACCCGCCTCACGAAGGCCATTGTGCTGGCGGTTCGTGAACTGGCACAACAAACAAAACCTAGAGGTGAATCCCTCGATTTGGCAGCATTCATTGCCATGGCTCTCACCATTGTAGCCGAGACAATTGATGTCTCGGTAGCCGCCTGGGAAAAGCGCGGCTACTGGGTCAAAGCTGACAAATTTCGCATGGATTGGGCCTGGGCTGGGAAATTATCTGAAAAAATGCGTGACGCCGTCCTGGTGGAAGATTGGGCTGGTGTCGCCTTGGCTGCCACAAATATCGCTGGTCGGCTTAATAAAATCACAATCCCGGGTGGGCATCGCCTGGGTCGACCTTGGGTGGGGGCTTGGGACGAATTGAAGAAACGTTAATACAGCCCCGGTGGCAATCGCCAGGACTGTTCTCTTGATTGAAATTCATTAAGGCTTGACGTATGTTACGGTTATGCGTGGATTTGTGAGTGTTAATCTATCCTTGACGGCGTCACCGTTCGACCCCGGGAATTGCAGGCGCAATTGGAGCCGGGGTGTACCCAATTTAGATTGCAGGTATGTTTTGAGTTCGGGGGAGGCCTCGATGACACTCAGGGCATTGGTTGAGCCCCAATCAGCAATATTCCCAGGGGGAAAGCCGGAGGCGAAGTCGCTAGGCTCAAGCGTTGGACCGTAATCAGTGGCATACGCATTCAAGACGCCCAACCCAAATGGGTTTCCTGTGATTGAAAAGGCAGTGAAGTCAACCTTAACTTCTGTGATGGTAGCATTGGTAGGGATGCTGGTAATATCGAAACTCAAGAAAGCCTCGCAGGTTCGAGTAATATCTGCGTTCGACTCGCCAGCTGTAAAGTCCGGCCCGGGTCCCCAATCAGAACGTATTGTTCCGCTTTCGCCGGCTACTGGCAGGAGCGTGGTAGAGTTCGTTACCACCACCACGATCTTGACAATAAATGGACCGCCGGCAGGTGAGATACCAAACGTTATACCACCCGGGTCACGCAGACGCCAATAACCGGTATAGGTTCCGGAGGTAGCTGGGGCTTTTAAGGTGACATTCAAGTCAATCTCCTGGCCCGGGTTAACAACACCGGTCGTCAACTGCTGGGTGTAACCGGCAGTGACGCCGATCCCATCTCCATGTTCAAAGATGAGCAGGTAACTTGAGTTCCAGGAACAGGATCCCGCGTTACGGATGCGCCAGGTTTTGGAAAAAACCTGGTTGGGAGCCATCGGGGTGTTATCCGGGATGGTTACATCCGTATCAAAGGTAGCAAGATTACATGGGATGGGTGTGTTGGTTGGCGTAAAGGCTGTAGTATTGGTAGGGATGGGAATAGTGGTTGCGCTTGGAGTAAATGTGGGTGTAGGTACAATTGGTACATTTGGGGTTGGCGAAGCGAGCAAAGCCACTCGGGTCAACTCGGCTGCAACTGTCTGGGCAGCCTGGGTAAAAACAGCCTCTGGTGATTCCTGAGTCTCAGTACCACCATTGCCAGGCAGGTTGCATGCTGCAGCAAGAAGTGCCATTAAGACAAGAGCAATAAGTGATTTCTTCATCAGGTCTCTCCTTGTGATAGACAGTGTACTGAATTAGACAGGTGTAGTCAATGGGAAAGACGATTTATCCCCCCAATATGTTCCTGAAAAATCAGAACAGCGAAGGTTGGTAGGCTGCCCTTCGCCCGTCAAATAACAGATAAGGAGCAGCCCTTTCTGTAAAAATACCCAACTTTTTCAACGAAGTCACATCAATGATCTTAACTTGGCGGCGTGCCTTCAGGATGACTTCCGCACATTTTGGTCCAATTCCAGGGATGCGCAGCAACATGTGGCGGTCGGCAAGGTTGACTTCTATCGGCTGATCTGCCAAATTACGCTGTGCCCAGGCTAATTTCGGGTCGCTCTGGATTGGGAGCCTGCCGTCTGCTTCGAAGGGTAGTTCCTCCAACTCGAACCCGTAATCGCGCAATAAAAATGAAGCCTGGTATAAGCGGTGCTCGCGGATGGGAGGGGTGGGAGCCTGATCTTCCAATGGAGTATCAGGAATAGGGTTGAAACGGGAAAAATATGTCCGCTTCAAACCGAGCTGGCGATATAGATATTGCGTAGCAGACAAAAGTTCGAGATCCGATTCACCTGCACCTCCTGCGACAAACTGAGTCGCTGATGAAGGCCAGCGTCCGTGCCAGCCGCGATATGCTGGTTGAGTACGACGGATTTCGTCCATCCATTTTAACGGTTGGAGCAGTTCTTCGATAAATCGTTTTTGTGGAGCCAGGCGGGTTAAGCGTTCGGTGTTGGGCGCTTCCAGATTGACCGACACCCGGTCAGCCAGTTGCATGGCGCGTTCCACCTGGGCGCGCTCAGCACCGGGCATCACTTTGAGATGGATGTAGCCGCGGAAACCCAATTTGTGACGTAAAATTTCAGCTGTATCGAGCAGCTTGTCTTGTGTGTGGACGCCGCCTCCGGTGACACCCGAACTGAGAAAAACTCCTTCTGTAATGCCTTTCTGGGTCAACATGATAAACAGGCGGGCAAACTCTTCCGGCTGGAAAGTAGCACGGCGGAAATCCCGCCCGGCGCGGAAGGGACAGTAATAACAGTCCCGTTCGCAAGCCGAGGTCAGCAGTGTTTTTAGAAGTTTGATTTTTTGGCCGTTGGGGAGGATCGCTGGATGGACGAAAACAGAATCCGGGCAGTTCTCGGTTTTATCCAAATAAGGTATACCAGCCAAGCTGCGTTCCTCAGCCGGTTCAAAGGACATCTGTTCACTGAGCGCCTTCAGGCGGATAATTCCATCCATGTCCTAATTATAGAACAGATATTCTAACTGTCAAGGAGTAATTTCATATCAACAATTGATCCACACTGCCATTTGAGACTCGCCTCGGTTCGCCCACAGAAAGTAGGGGATGAATGTAAGGGCTTTGCCATCCGTTGTTTTACCAGTGATGACTTTCGTTCCGCCAAGCAGGGTGGGGAGGAAGGTCACACACGACGTATCGTCTATGATGCTGGATGGGTTGAGGCGGGTAGAGAATATTTCCACTTTGGGGTTGTCCACGCTTTCCAGGCAGTAGACCAGCGGGCCGCGCGTCAGGGCAACCTTGTTTTTGTGACTGTGTAAATGGTGAGAAGTACGCCGGAATTTGACCGGCATCTCGAATTCCACTTCCAGTACATCTCCCGGCGACCAGACACGGCGGACTGGCAGGAACCAGGCCTGGCGCGGGTCATACCCGGAAGCAGGTGCCTCTTTGGACTCGCTTTGCAGGTGAGGTTCGATTGGATAGGGTTGTCCGTTGATATGAACCACGAATCGCTCTGCCCAGGAAGGTATGCGCAGATGGATAGTGAAATTGGTGGCGGTGTCCGGGTTTAGAACGACGCGGACTTTACCATCCGACGGCAGGCCGGTTTGCATATCAATCCTGACCATTGTCGTGCCCAGGTTAATTTCCGTTCGGCATCCAATATACTGGTGGATCCATAGTTCATTATCTCGAAATGAGAAGATATATTTCCCAAGCGAAGCCCAGGTGCGCGATAGATTCGACGGGCAGCATGGAACTTGGAACCAGGTACGCCGCGTTACCCCGCCGTGACAGGCTAAAGGATTATTATAAAGATAGGTGTCACCAGTCAGTCCCATGCCGACCGCCGCGGCATTATAGAGCTGCCATTCGAACAAATCGCTATAGCGGGCCTCTCCAGTGATAAGCGCCATTTCCCAGTTCCAAAACAGGCTTCCCAGTGCAGCACAGGTTTCAGCGTAAGCAATTTCAGGGTCAAGTTCGTAATCATTGCCAAAGCCTTCCAGTGAGGTAAGCGATCCGATCCCACCGGTGACATACATGCGGCGGGTTACCATACGCTCCCAAGCTTTTTGTAGTGCCGGCAGTAGTGTATGGTCGGCATCCTGGCGATACAACATGGCAATGGCTGTCTCAAGGTAGGCGAAACGGACCGCATGCCCGACTGGAACAGTCTGCTTGCGGATGGGGGTGTGCATCTGGAAGTATTTCCCGGTCAGCCCGCTGAGTTGCCAGCGGAATTTGGCAGCATGATTTTTTTTCGCAAAGTTATCGGGAGACAGTTGAAAGGTAGTATGCTCCGGGTGTTCGGCCAGGTATGTCTTCATCTGCTTATCGACGAATTGTGCGCGATCGTTCACTCTGGCATTTTGCCTTAAAATGAGCGCAGCAAATGGTCGGACTTTTCCGCGTCGTTCAAGGAATTGACGCGACAGTTCCAGGTAATGACCTTTTCCGGTTACATGAAATAGACGCAGTAATGCAATTTCAATTTCTTCATGCCCGGAGGTTCGGTCGGGTGCGGTGGTAAGGAAATCCCGCACCAGCAGATCAGCAGCGCGGCGGGCAAGTTCCAGGACGGTTTTTTCGCCGGTAGCTTCGTAATGCGAAACTCCTGCCTCAATGAGATGGCCGTGGCAATAGAGTTCGTGCTCGATCATCAGGTTCCCCCAGCGTTCAGTGGGAAAGTGCACCTGGTTATAAGTAAAGATGTAACCATCGTCCATCTGGGCACGCCCCAGCAGGCCGATAAAATCGTCCATGCGCTTCTTGAGTATGTCCGATGGCCAGAGTGCGTAGATGCGTGCTGCAGCATCCAGCCATTTGTAGGCATCTGAATCGGCAAAAAACCAGCCTACACGGAAACCGTCCTTTTCCCCGGCGGCGATGCGGAAGTTGTCAATGCAACGGCTTTCTTCGAGCATCTGCCATTGATGGAAGATTGCGCGTTCGGCGTTGACTTGCAGGCGTGGGGTCCAGAAAGGATCGTTTATAGAAACTTGGCGGGGGAATAGTTCGTTCATGACTTGATTATAACTCCCGCGATCAAGCGCGTATTCGCGGTTCTTCCTCGTAATAAGCGAGACACCCTGGAAGGGAGGGGGAGGGGTTTCCTGTTTCTTTTCAAACCGCTGCTCTTTATCGACGGAACAATCCCAGCGTGATTGTGATTATTCCTTTACTGGCCATGAATACTTATACGCACCGCACAGATAGAGTGGGGGGCTTGACAATGACGAAATTCAGTAATAAAATAATAATGATTTCGATAAGTATTATTATCATAAACATAAGGAATTTCATATGGTAAGCCCTACAGTCGCCCATACTATAGCAAAATACCTGGATACAATAAGGATGGCACGCAGCGTGAACACAGGCCGCGCTTACGCCAATGGGATGCGTCTGTTTACTGCTGTTTTAAAAGAAAACCACCTTGACCCGGAACGCACTCCTGTTTCAGCGCTGACAGAAGATGCAGCATCCTGGATGGCTGATGCTCTCAAGGATTTTGCACCTGCCACTGAGCAACTTTACCTGGCTGCCACTGTCCGATTTTACGAATATCTAGCGGCCGAAAGGCTCGCCGAGATCAACCTGCCTCGCCTGCGACTCCTTTTACGCCAACGCACTAGGCGTCCCGGCCAACGTTTACCCCAATTTCCGCGGGCAGATATCGAGTGTGTACTTGAATATGTGAATATATTCACAATAAAGTTGTCAGACAACCCGGAAGAACGCTTACGCGCATTAAGAGACCGTGCGTTCTTGGTGACCCTGGCGGATACGGGACTTCGCGTCCATGAGGCCTGCAACCTGCGCCGAGGCGACATTGACTGGAACGAAGGCCGCGCCATTATCATTGGTAAAGGCGACAAACAGGCTGTCGTGCGGTTTTCGACCCGCAGCCTGCTCGCGCTCAAAGACTATCTCTCCACTCGAGCCATCCTCGATGGCAACTCCGGTCGCCCCCTCCCCTCCCTGCCCCTCTTCGCCCGCCATGACAAGGGTGCCGGGAAAAAGGTCAAGCCGATCACGACGACAACCGGACGTAATATTGTCAGCGAACGCGTCCGGCAGGCCCTCGGTGACCAGGCCGAGGGTCGCATTACGCCTCACTCTTTCCGCCATTATTTCGTGACCACTGTTCTGCGTGCATCAGGTAATCTCAAATTGGCCCAGGAACTGGCCCGCCATGCCAGCATTCAGGTAACACAACGCTATGCGCATCTTTCGGATGATGAGCTGGATAAGGGATATCATAAGATTTTTGAGAATGATCGGTAAACAACCATACTTCCATCCCCTAATCCGTCTGGTACGAAATATCGCCGGGTTTTCATTCTTGTTAATCAGTATCCTAGTTCTGTATGTAGATTGAATTTACGACGTGTGACCCAACAAGTCGTCTTGTTCTCACACCCTCATCGTTCTTCTGCCCGTCATACTTCCGCCCAATTCAGGATAAATATCACTTGTATAAGATTGTGCTAAACGGCACAATCTAGAATGAGTGTTCCATAGCCACCGAGGAGGTAGCATGGTATTTGCTTATTCATTACCCACAGGAAAGGAGACGCCCGCATGACTGTCTCCCCACGCGCGCCTACGCAGGGTTCGCCCCGCGTGGGCGTTTATGTTTGTCACTGCGGCACGAACATTGCAGCAACGGTGGATGTGGAAGCTGTGGCCGAATTCGCCCGGGGGCTGGAGGGAGTGGCAATCGCCCGCGACTACACCTACATGTGCTCAGACCCCGGACAGGACCTGATCAAACAGGATAT
Organism: uncultured Anaerolineales bacterium; assembly: GCA_903873975.1. Lineage (GTDB taxonomy): Bacteria > Chloroflexota > Anaerolineae > Anaerolineales > Villigracilaceae > UBA877. Next base: position 2,330 of record CAIQQN010000133.1, on the reverse strand, counting down.
CGCCGACCATGGCTTGAACCGGGTGGTGGTGGCCTCCTGCACGCCGCTGATGCACGAACCGACCTTCCGACGAGCGTGCGCCGAGGGCGGGCTGAACCCGTTCTTCTTCCAGATGGCGAATATCCGTGAGCATTGCTCATGGGTGGTGGATGACCGTGCTTTGGCGACTGAAAAGGCGCGGGCACTGGTGGCGGCGGCTGTCCGTCGGGTACGTACCCACAGTCCACTGATCATGCGCGAGGTCCAAATGACACCTGCCACGCTGGTAGTGGGAGGCGGGATCGCCGGGATGGAGTCAGCGCTGAAACTGGCAGATGCCGGGAAGCAGGTTTATCTTGTCGAGCGGGAGTCGAGCATCGGGGGGCACATGGCGCAGTTATACAAGACCTTCCCGACGCTCGACTGTGCGGCCTGAATACTCACACCGAAAATGGTGTCCGTGGGACGCCATCCAAAAATCAGGCTCTTCTCGCTCAGCGAGGTCGAAGCCATCACAGGGTACGTTGGCAATTACCAGGTGCGCGTGCGCCGGAAGGCACGCTACGTTGACGAAAAAAAGTGCACCAGTTGCGGTGACTGCGCCGGTGTCTGCCCGATCGAAGTCAGCAATCCATTCGATCGGGGACTTTCAACCCGTAAGGCTACCTATCGTTTCTCGGCGCAGGCGGTTCCGGGAGCGTATGCCATCGAGAAGCGGGGTATAGCCCCCTGCCGGGACGCCTGTCCCACCGGCCAGCGCGCCCAAGGGTATATCGCGCTCGTCCGCCAGAAGCGGTATGCGGATGCATACTGGGCCATCCGCCGAGAGCATCCATTCCCATCCGTTTGTGGGCGCGTCTGCAACCATCTTTGCGAAGATGCTTGTTCACGCGGCAAGTATGACGAGCCGGTCAACATCATGGCCTTGAAGCGATTTGTGGCTGACTGGGCTTTCGAGCATCGGAATGAACTCCCGAACATGCGCGACAAATCGTTGTTGGGCACTCCCTTCTCCCATCGCCCTGAACCGACAGGGAAGAAGGTTGCTATTATCGGAGCCGGACCTGCAGGGCTTACAGCGGCGCTCGATCTGGTACGGCTCGGGCACAAAGTTGTCATCTTTGACGGCCTCCCAGTGGCGGGTGGCATGATGCGTGTCGGCATCCCGCCGCATCGTCTGAATTACGAAATGATGGACTGGGAAATCCAGCAGATCCGGGATGAAGGCGTCGAAATCCACCTGAACACTTACGTGCACGACATCCCAGGCCTGCTCAGCAGGAAATCCGAAAAATTCGACGGTCCATTCGATGCTGTGCTGATCGCCTCCGGCACGCACGCGGCCCGTAAATTGGATATTCCCAACGCCGATCACCCCGACAACATCATGAGCCTCGACTTGCTCAGGCAGGTCTGCCTGGGGATCGGGGCTTCCGGCGGCCTGGATTTGCACGGTAAGAAGGTGACCGTCGTAAGCACGGAAGCATTGAATTTGAAAGGTAAAAAAGTCGCAGTTTTGGGTGCCGGGAACGTAGCCTTGGATTGCCTGCGCTCGCTGGTACGCCTCGGAGCATCGGAAGTTAAGATGGTCTGCCGCAAGCCGCGCAGCGAGGTGACCGGCTACCAGTGGGAAGTGGACCTGGCCGAGGAAGAAGGCGTCAAGGTCTGCGATTCGCAGATGTTCAAGGAAATCGTCGTCAAGGATGGCAAGATCAAAGGCGTTAAGACTGTCAAAACAAATTACAAAGGCTACGACGAGAAAGGCCGCATCCTGATTGACGAAGTGCCAGGCACAGAACAGATCCAGGATACCGATGTCGTGGTCTGGGCAACCGGCCAGGGTGCCGACCTTTCTTTCCTACCTTCCGACGGTAGCATCCAAACCACGCGCGGCGGCGGGATCGAAGTCAATCAGGAGATGATGACCACCCTGCCGGGCGTATTTGCTGCCGGAGATGGCCGCCTGGGAATGACTACTTACGTGGTGGACGCCATTGGTGAAGGTCACAAATCCGCCCGCTCCATGGACCGTTTCCTGCGTGGAGAAAAAGGCCTGAAAGAACGGTTCAAATTCCCGCTCGCCGAACTGACACCTGATGAAGTCAAGGAAAAGATCGCCAGCGGACAATTTTCGCCAGATAAACGCATTTATCTCAGGAATCTCCCCATCGAAGAGCGGGCCAATAATTTCAAAGAAGTCGAACTCAACATGTCCGAGGCAGAGGCGCAGATTGAATCAGAGCGCTGTCTGCGCTGCGGAGTGTGCTCGGAATGTCTGGAATGCCTGTCAGCCTGCGAACGCGGCGCCATCAACCACGACATGCCCGACGAGCACCTCGACCTGCAAGTGG
>CAIQQN010000132.1 GCA_903873975.1 uncultured Anaerolineales bacterium | reverse complement strand
GGCAGGATCCGTGCTGAACAAAAAATCCACACCCTGTTGGATGGCGCGCTCCACGAGGGGCGTGCGGCGCTGAGGTGACCACCCGCCGAACGCCAGCATGACCTTGGCTGCGCCCCAACCGCAGGGCAGCCGATTGTTTACGCCGCAGGCGAAGGATGGACCGCATTTATAAGAGTAGTATCGCAGAGGAGCATCCCGCTCCTCTGCCGAGGCGATCCCTTCGCCGGTGACACTGCGCGCCATCCATTCGAAGGCCAGGTCGAGACGCAGGTCGTCGCATCCCAACGCCACCAGCGCCGCACATAGGTTACCCTGCAGGCAATCGATTGTACCGGAAGGCGCGCCGTTGACAGTGAACTGTCCATGCGGAGTGAGGCTTGCGTCCAGCAGATAGGCGCAGGCACGGGCGATACGCACGTCAAGTGCAACGGAAGCACCCAGTTGCGCCAGCGTGATCAGCGACCAGACGGTGGAAAAGTATTTCGGGTTGTAGCCGGGCCCGGGCTTCGACCAGTAGCCATCCGGGTGCATTTTCGCCAGGATGGTCGCGATAGGACCGATGGCGTGGGCCGCCTTCTGTGCCATAGCCAGTTCGGGATCGTCAGGCGACAGGCCGAGCAGGTCGCGCATGACCAGAAAACGGACACCCGGCGAGGCCGGGTCGAGCAGCCATTCCAATGTTGGATCTGTTTTATCATTTTTCATAATTCACCTTCAGGAGTATCGAAGAATCGTTTCACCACCCGACAAATCGCCAGCCCAACCCAGCGCCGCATCCGCACTGCCCCCTTGCCCTTCCCATAGCCTGTCTCCCACAGCCCGTCCGCGGATTGGTTGGCAATGAACCAATCCAAGCCGCGGGCGATGTCGCTGTCATGACGGTCAAAGCCCAGCCAGGAGAGGCTATCCAGGGCGGTCACCAGGTTTGGCCACCAGAACGGGAATTGGAATTTGAGCCAGTAGGAGGGCGCCTTGCGGTCGTTGTATTTGTCAGCCTGGAAGAGACGCTCATTCAGGCGCTCGCCGGCAGCGATGACTTCGGGCTTCCGGCGGTAATCCGGATGAGCAGCGAAGGCACGCAGGATCATGCCGGTGGCCAGGTGGGATGACGGCCTCGCCCGGTCCGGGGGCAGGGCCGGGCCGCACCAGAATCGCGAGGTCTTTTGTTTGGCTGGGATCGTCTGCGCCGGGATGATCCAGCCGCCGTCCGCCTGGCGCATCGAGAGCAGCCATGCCAGCCCCTTAAAGACACATTCGTCGTCTGCGTAACCAGCCTTGATCAGCAGCTCCAGGATGGCGCCGTGGTAATAGGGCATATACTGGTTCCCAAGGATGCCGCGGATGTCGCCCTCAGCAGTCTGGCAGGAAAAGAGATATTCCGCAGCCCTTGGCAGGGCGGGATGTTCTCGCGTGAATCCATACATTTCTACCAACAACCGCAGGGACCGGTAGGTTTCGAGCAGGTCGTAATTGGCGGCCGGGGCCGGGTGGTCGGATTTGCCGGGGTAGCGCCAGGAACCATCTGCCTGCTGTTTGTCAACCAGCCGAACCGCTTCCGGCAGGCTCCAGAGCGTCTCAACCTGCCCAACACCCTGCTCCAACAGGTCGCGCCGGACGAAGTACACCAGAGCGGGGTCACCCCCACCGAGCAGGGCAGGCAGGGGGGAAGCCGTGAGGAGGTCGATCCACTTGCCGGACATTAGTCAGCCTTCTGAACCGGGTGGCGCAATACAGTCCTGAGCTTCGCCGGATCGGCGCGGCGCGGGTCGCCCATGTAGATTTCGTGGTGTTTTCCGCCCAGCCCGACCAGGTCCTGGTAGCCATTCTCCTGCGCAAATGCCTTCATCCTCTCGATGGTGACCGGCTCGGTGGCGTATGGACCGATGTGCATGGCCTGGACGCACAGCCCCTCGCGGAAACGCTCCAGCCGCAGACGGGCATATACCGGCTGGTCGCCTTTTTTCTTGCGCATCTGGGCTAGTGCCTCGGCAAAAATCACCGGCGTGACCAGATCCGGCTGCATGATCATCACTGTGTACTTCCAATTTCCGGGTTTCTGGAGGTCGAACACGCCGTCCTCCACCCACCACAGGCCTTCAAGCGCCATCACCGGGTAATCCACCGGATTCTCCTTGCGCAGTTTGGCGGTGAACTTCAGGGTGTAAGCCGCCCCGTAGAGGGCCTGCATGTTCTCCTGGAAGAGCGGCGATGTGCCGGGAGCCTGGTCTGGTTCGATGGCGCCGTCGATCATGATGAAGTTCATGGCAGGCACCTCCACCACTTCGATCTTCCTGGCCGAAGGGACATACAAGTATTTCAGGTCTTTCTTGAGATCCAGCTTTTGCATATCAACCTCCTGTTCATGAATATTGTTCTGTAGCCGCCTGCGCCCAATCCCGTTGGTTGTTGATTCATGAAAATCTTCTGTTATTACTCAACATCACCATGGACCGGATAGTTGTTATTTCCCGTCATAATTATATGCTCGAATTTATCATTATTTCATCAGATATCCTCACCTCCGGACTCCTGCACCACCAGGCCGGGCACACATTCTGCCGCATGAACTGGCGGCATCCAAGCGCACAAACGTGCCCGGCTGGGCACGTCCGCTTCTTGAAGTTGTCAAAATGGGGCACTGGAACGCTCAATCCAGAGTGCGCTGGATCACATTTAGTTCGCTAGAACAATCCCCGCACCATCAACAGCAAGCCAAAGATAATGAATGGGATGCCGACAATGGCCCCAACGACCGTGACGGTCAGCACCACGCCGACGATGAGGAATACCAGGCCGAGGATGACTGCCACCAGCCGCCCGGTCCCGGCGACAATCCCGACGACCAGTTTCCAGATGGCCCAGAACGGCCAGAGGTACCAGGGTGCTTTATGCTTGCGTTCGTGTCCTTCAGTCATTGTTGCCTCCGATATAAACTTACGGTTTCCCACAGAAAAGGTTGTAACCTGCAAAGGATTATTTATTTCGAATCCTGGTGATCCGGCGGCCTGGTCGTCCGGCCCGGGTGGGACTCCGGTCAAGTCAGGCTATAATCGGGGCATGAACCGCCTCCTCGGCGTCACCTTCATTGTCATCTCGGCGGCCTCATTTGGGACGCTGGCCATCTTTGGCCGCTACGCCTATGCCAACGGGCTGGATACCTTCACCCTGCTCTTTCTGCGTTTCACTTTCTCCACCATTCTGATGGCAGGGCTGCTTATTGTCCGCCGCGAATCCCTGCCGCGCGGCGGGACGCTCGTCCGCCTGGTCGGGATGGGCGCGCTCGGCTACGTGGGACAATCCTTTTGCTACCTGACCGCCATCAAATATGCCTCGGCGGGACTGGTGGCCCTGCTGCTCTATCTCTACCCAACTTTTGTTGTCATCCTGTCTGCCATCTTCCTCAAAGAGAAGATCCAGCGTTTCAAGATCATCGCCCTCGGGCTTGCCACCCTGGGCGCGGCCCTGACCGCCAATCCGCAGGGCGGCCAGTGGAGGGGCATCCTGCTGGCGCTATCCGCTGCCGTGATCTATTCGGTCTACATCATCGTTGGAACGGGCGTGATGCGGCAGGTTTCAGCCGTGCAATCTTCCTTGGTCATTTTTGCTGCGGCAGGCCTCGTCTATGGTGCGCTGACTGCCATCAACGGACCGCATTGGCCGGTCACAAGCGCGGGATGGCTGGCCGTGGCGGCGGTGACACTCATTGCCACGGTCATCCCGGTCGTGACCTTTCTGGCGGGTCTCAAACTCATCGGCCCGACCGATGCTTCGATGCTTTCCACCCTCGAGCCGGTCGTGACGGTATTGCTAGCCGCGCTGCTCTTCGGGGAGATCCTTCAGCCCATCACCCTGTTGGGCGGCGGATTGATCCTGGCGGCGGTGCTCCTGCTGGCACGCAGCGAACTGCGGCCGGGCCGGGCGGCGGCGGACCATCCGGCAAAATCATGAACGCGAGGCAATAAACCTCACGGGGTCAGTTTTCCTGTTTTTGGAACTTGTTCAACGCTTCCACAAACACACCCACCATCTTCTCCAAATTGATCTCCTCCCTCACAATGCGATAGGACTCGGCTCCCATGGCCCGCAGGCGCGCGACGTCCGAAAGCGCCTCCCGCAGCACGCCCGCCAGCGCCTGCGGAGCCGGTAACTGCCAGCCGTTCGCAGGGCGGACGAGTTCATCGTTCGTCCCGTCCCCCCGGCCCATGATGACCGGCAGCCCGTAAGACATGGCCTCCTGCACTGCCAGCCCGCCGGTTCCGGGCAGGATGAACAAATCCGCAGCGGAAAAATAAGGGACCAGTTCCGCTCCGTGTTTCGCGCCGGGAAATTCAGCGGACGGGTAGACCGTTCTTGCCAGCGCTTCCAGCGCGAGGCGTTCGGGGCCCTCACCCACGATGACCAGGCGCGGCCGGATGCTCTCGTTCAAGGTGGCGCAGGCTTGCAGGAGGTCATCGATCCGCTTGCGAGCCTGGAGTCGTCCAACGAAAAGTACGCATGGCTTCCCGTTAAAAGTGGGCGGACGCAAGGGAATTGGAGACTCAGGAGGCGGCGAGGCCGCGTTGGGAGCGACAAAGATCCTATCAGCCGGGAAACCGAGGGCGGCGTACTCGCCTGCCCCGCGGCGGCTGTAGGTGATCAGCCCATCGAACGGTCGCAGGAAGGATGACCGGCGGGATTTTCTGAGGCCGGACAAGGGTCCCGTGAGCGGCGGCGCACCCAGCCCCCAGCCGAGCACCGGGCGCCCACGCTGCTTCATCCAATGCAGGGCGGAGGGTGTCGAAAGATAGCGCGGGTTGGCTTCCAGGATGAGCAGGTCGGGATCATAGTCTGCCAGCCAGTGGGGCAGGCCAAGTTGATAACAAAGATATAAAGGGCCGCGCAGGAAATGGATATTCTGCGCCGACGTGTAATGTGCCACTTGCAGCGTATCTGTGGTGGCAATCGATTCTTCGGGACGCGGCAGGCCGGCAAAGACGCTGACCCCGCCATCGCAGGCGGCTGCCAGCCTGTCGAAGAAGGCGAGGCGGTAGGGCGTCAGGACGCGCTGTTGGATGGCAAGGCGGGTATGTAGTTTCATATTACCCATCTTCAATCCTGGTTTATACCCCAAGAAGCGCAAGCAGTCCATCCGGATAGACCGGCGGTTTCCCGGGTCCGAACTCGTCCAGCCGCTTCCAGACCACCTTGAAAGGCTCACCCAACTCATCTCCTTGAATGGTTTCTTTTTCATACAGGCGGTCGTCGGACAGGCGACCGTCATAAACGAGGACGATCTCGTGCCCGCGCAGCTTCCCGTG
>CAIQQN010000131.1 GCA_903873975.1 uncultured Anaerolineales bacterium | reverse complement strand
TTCGGACCTGGAGCCTGATGATTTGAAAAAGTTGAAGAAAGCCTGGCCGCAAGTCCCGCCAAACCGCAAACATACCCTGCTCGAAGACCTGGAAGAACTGGCAGAAGCAGACACGCTGACCTCCTTCGACGACTTGGCGCGTTCCCTGCTGGCCGATGCCGACCCACAGGTCCGCACCCGGGCCATCCGCCTGCTGTGGGAAGTCGACGACGTGAAACTTGTACCGGTATATCTCGATATTCTGAACAATGACGAGGATATTGAAGTGCGGGCTGCCGCAGCGAATGCCCTGGGACAATTCGTATACCTGGGTGAACTGGACAAAATTCCGGCGGAACTCCACCACAAGATCGAAGACCAACTGCTCGCGGCGACCACTTCCTCCCAGGATACCCTGGTCCGCCGACGGGCATTGGAGTCACTGGGATATTCGGGGCGTGCAGAGGTAGTTCCGCTTATTGAGGCCGCATCCCGCGAGAAAGACCCCGATTGGATAGTCAGTGCCCTGTTCGCCATGGGCCGCTCCTGTGACGGCCGCTGGAGAAAACAGGTGCTTTCGCAGTTGCGCACCCCCAGTGAAGATATCCGCTCAGAGGCAATCCATGCCGCTGGAGAATTGGAACTGGAATCTGCCCGCCCTGTTCTGCTCGACCTGCTCGAAGACGAGGAAGACCTGGAAGTGCGCCGCGAACTTATCTGGTCACTATCCAGGATTGGTGGAGAAGGCGTCCGCGCCAAACTGGAAGAACTGTTCGAGATCGAAGAAGACGACGAAGAAACCAACTTTATCGAAGAAGCTCTGGATACCCTTTCCTTCACCGAGGATATGGGAAACTTCTCCCTGCTCGATGTTGACCCGGAAGTGGATTTCACCGAGGAAGAACCGGACGAGGAAGAGTAAAACCGGTTTTATTCTTTCGGTGATTCAACAGCCATCTGGGTCATCTGGCGTCCCGTATCTCATCACTCCATATGCCGTTACTGAATGTTTTCGTCAACAACCTCCTGCCCATCCTGCTGCTCAGCGGTGCGGGCTTTGCCCTGGGTAAGGCACTCAAACTTGACTCGCGCCCGCTGGGACGGGTCATTTTTTATATCCTCAGCCCGGTGCTTGTCTTCAACCTGCTGACCAGCAGTAAATTGGCAGTGGAAAGCATCATCCTGATGATGGGCTACTCCACCTCAGTCATGTTGATCGTTGCCGGGATCGCTTTCGTGCTTGGCAAGCTGTTTCACCTAGAACGCAGCTCGCTGACCGCAGTGGTCCTCACCAGCATGTTCGCCAATAACGGCAATTATGGTCTGCCGCTCATCGCCTTTGCTTTCGGGCAGGAGGCCCTGGCATATGCCAGCATTTACTTCGTAACGAACTCCCTGCTGCTCTACACCGTGGGCGTGATGATCGCCTCGCTCGGCCACCTGCCCTTGAAGGAAGCCCTGCTGGGTCTTTTGAAAGTACCCGCCATCTATGCCATTATCCTGGCAGTAATTTTCATTCGAACCGGCTGGATCCTGCCTGCTCCAATCCAGAAGACGGTGGAACTGACAGCCGGCGGAGCCGTCCCTGCAATGCTCATCCTGCTCGGGTTGGAATTGCAGAAAGTGGAATGGACGAATAATCTGCGCGCCCTGAGCATACCGGTGGTTTGCCGTCTGCTGATCGGACCATTTATCGGATGGACTCTGGCTGCGCTCTTTGGCTTGAACGGCAACGCCCGCAAGGATGGGATCATCGATGCTGGGATATCTTCAGCAGTAATGACGACCGTCCTGGCCAACGAGTTCAAACTTGACTCATCCCTGGTGACAGCCATCGTCTTTGTCAGTACCATTCTGAGTCCGCTCACACTGACTCCGCTGATCTACTTGCTCGGGAGGTAAGATGCGCCGCATGAGGAACAAGCATGACTGAGCCAGAACCGGGTGACCCGGTACGAATCCACATGTGGGTGACGGGACGCGTACAGGGCGTGGGCTTCCGCGCCTTCGTCCAACAATCCGGAATGCTGTTCAACCTCACCGGCTGGGTACGCAACTTGGGTTATGAGTCGGTGGAGACGGTTGCCGAAGGCCCGCGTGAGAGGCTGGAAAAGTTCGCAGAAGCGGTCAAAGCCGGTCCGCGCGCCGGGAGAGTGGATGAAGCGAGGATCGAATGGGAAGCAGCAAGGGGAGAATTTCAGAATTTTGGTGTGAAGTATAGCTTGTAATAAAATCAAGATATAATATACCCTTATTAAACCTATAAGGAGCAACCTATCATATGAATAAACGCACAATTTCCCTTATCAGCATTCTTCTTCTGGTCCTGCTCACTGGAGTGTTTCTGGCTTCCTGCGGGAAAAGCAATGCTACCACCCCTACAGTATCTTCCAGCGGTTCCTCCGATGGCCAGACGCTGATGCAGGAACGCTGCTCCGTTTGCCACTCAACGGACCGCATTACTACGGCGCACAAGACAGTCGATCAATGGACAACCACAGTACAACGCATG
>CAIQQN010000130.1 GCA_903873975.1 uncultured Anaerolineales bacterium | reverse complement strand
TCGACAGTCTTGATGAAATGGGATTGCCCAAGGATAAAATTGATAACTTCAGGTTTTTCGATCTTGATGGTGGTTAAATTCATGAGAACCTCCAGTAGTCCTGGTTCCAGCATATCATCCCGAATCTCCTACCCGACGGGGCGGGGAAATGGTCATTTGCGCCTATCATAAAGACAAGCTGTCAAAATGGCAACCCCCAATTGGTTGACCTCGAACTTTCGCAAGCCATGCAAAGAACAGGTTCCCGCTAATGGACCTTTTCCCAGGGTTCCACATTTCCAGCCACAATTTTAAATAGTGGATGACTCTCAGGCATCTCAAATCCGGATATTTGTGCGAGCCATACCGGGTCGCGGCGGGTAAGTTTGGTTTTGAGATGCAACCACTCGTACAGGATCTGTCCACGTGTGACCAGGATTTTGTATGTCACCCGGCCGGGGTTTATTTTCAACCTGTTAAAAGAATAACCGCGTGCATCGGCCTCGTCTGCTATCGAAACCAGGTAAGTTGCAACGGCAGCCAGCGGGTCGGGGGAAAGGCGGAAGCGAATCAACTGTGGATGATGGTGGAAGCCTTTCGTCTCCCCCAGTAAAACTTTCTGTGCCAGCAGGGTCTCGCGCCAGCAGGCCAGCAGGCCCTGGCGGTCGAGGTACTTGGGGTGGAGAGACCAGATGCGCATTACATCTGATTATAGAACACAAGTAGAGTGCTGCCGTATTTTCGCTGTTCGAACTCCACCAGGTTTTTGAGTTCCAGTTCCACATATTCACGCGGGTGGATTTGCACAATGACTTCGGTCTCATCGCTCAACCAGCCGGGGTTGGCATCCAGCAAAGCCAGCGCTTTCGACCACATTTCCTTGTACTGAGGCGGGGCGACGTACACGTAATCGAATGCCCGGTCGGGCGGGGCGGAAAGCATGGCAAAAGCATCCCCGCGGCGGATTTCAGCCTGCGACGTGAAGCCAGTGGTTTCCAGGTTGGCCTTGATGGTCTCAATGGGAAGGCGGTTCAACTCGGAGAACCGGACGAAAGCCGCCCCGCGGCTCAAGGCTTCGATGCCGACCGCGCCGGTCCCGCCGAAGAGGTCCCACCAGATCGAGTCCTGCACATCACTTGCCAGGATGTTGAACAATGCTCCCTTGACCATATCAGTTACCGGGCGGGTGGTGTCGCCGGGAACATCTTTCAATTTACGACCTTTGGCTGTGCCGGAGATAACGCGCAGGCTCATTCAGGTCCCTCCACAATTTGACGGGAGGCCATGAGGTTCCCGTGGGGTGCAATGACGGGGACAACGCAGCCGGTGCCGAGGATAAACCGGCGACCGCTGGTCTGGGCGATGGCATCCGCTGCTTCCTTCTGGACCTCAGACCGGTTTCCAAAAACGATGGTATTTTGATTTATTCCGCCGCAGACCACGCCATTGAAATGTCCTTGCGCTTCTGCGAGAGTGGGGGAAGTCTCCCGGTCGTGCCAGTTGACGATATGAAAAAGGTGATCAGGAAACAGGGATTGAGTAACCAGGTCGAAATAGACGTTGAGCCCGTGGAGATGAAGCAGGTTGCACCACAGCGATTTTGCAGGTTCGAGGCTGGTCAGGTCATTGGGCAGGCCGAAGGTTTTGTATTCGTCGAGAGTCAGCAGCCCGGCCTGGGCATGCTGGATGGCATAAAAGACGCCGTCCAAGCCAATTTTTATACAGGCCTCGACGAAGCGGCACGTTGTTTCGGCGATGGTCTCCAGCCCTTTCAGAACGGCTTCCGGGTGCTGGCGGAGGTGGACAACCAACTGCTCACCGCCGGCCAGGTTCTTGGCTTGCGCCAATGGACTGAAGATGGTTTGCAGGAGCGGAATCTCCGGGGACAGGCCGGCGCGTATCAACCGGAGGCAATCCAACTGGCGGGTAAGATGCGGCGAGGAGGGGGAGAGCACGGGTAAGCGTTCCCAGTCCTGCGGCTTCTCAATGACGCGCCTGGTGTACCGGCGTGTCCCCTCCGTGTGACCTTCCCAGGCATCTTCCGCCCCCCAATCCTTTATGGAAAACGAGGAGGCCGGGGTTACTTTGACCAGGTCGAAGTCGTAGCGGCGTTGAAAGTCCAGCGTAGCAGCGGCCAGGGTTTCGGGATCCTGATCATCCACAGGGAAATGGCGCCAGAGAGCAACAGGCGGTCGGTCGAGAGCGGCCTTGTCGGCGAGACAGGCTTGCAGGCGTTCGCGATGGGAGAGAGTCATAGTTTAATGGATATCAGAGTCATTGAATACTTGCAGCCACCCCTCGGCAATCAGTTCTGCGCCATGGCTGCCGGGGTGCATGATGTCCATGTACATTTTTTCCGAGTTTGGATGGTCCATGTAGATTTGCCAGGTGTCAACAAGGTAGACTGGTTTTTGCGCAGCTGAATAATCTATAACTAATTGCCTTTGGGCTTCAACAAGTCGTTCAACCCCAATATTATATTTGCACCTGTGATTCAAATCCCAAATATCTTCATTATTTGGACCTTGATGATCCCAGGGAAGATCACCATTTGAAGGAAACGGTGTAACAACAAGGACTTCAACGCCGCGATCCAACAAGGCATTGATTTGGAGTTTGAGATACTGGATGTGTAGTTGTATGTAAGCATCCAATTTATTTTCAAGGAGAGTATTCGTTTCTGGATCGAAAATCCCGGAGCAAGAGTACAAATCATCCCATCCCCACACAAGAGTGACGACATCGGGATTGAAACCCAGAACGGTCTGCGCAAGGTTCTCATAACCCCATTTTGCAGTTTTCCCTCCATAATTTGCTGTAATCAAATTGTAACTTGGATCAAGAATTGGGTGAAGGTTATCGACAAAAGAGAATCCGACCTGCCCCTGGTTTCCTACTTCCCCCACCTTCAGGGTGCTGTTTCCATAGAAGACGAGGGTTAATGGTTTCTTTTCAGTAGGCGTTGGAACCGGGGTCGCTGTGCTCGTTGAAGTGGAAGTAAAAGTTGGTGTGTAATTTGGAAAAGAAGCAGGATCAGGAGTAATAGCAGGCTGGGTTATCGGCGCTGCCGTACATCCTGCCAAAAAAGCAATGACAAAAAATACTGCTGGAGTCTGGAGGAATTTCATAATGAACGGGATTATCTCCTATAAAAGGCTTCCATGTTCGCGCAGCATATCCCGCAAACCCGATTGTAGTTCGGGCGACAGACCGGCCAGGATGCGGCTGAAGGTCCTCAGCATGAGCGGAGCAGGGTTATCACCGATGATTTCACGCAGGAAGGCCAGGGTCTCGGTCAGGGAGACTTGGCCGAGGGTGGCAAGACAAGCCTGCAGCTCCAGTTGCGTTGCCGGACCGGCGCACCGGATGACCGGTTTCAGAATGCGGAAGGCGGCGGGAAGGTTTTCAAAATGTGGATCGGTCAGCATTGGGATTAGTGCCCGCAGACCCCAGATCTGTAACGAGTAGCGGGGCGATTGCAGCCAATTCTCAAGCAGGATGAAAAGGGCCTCCGGGTTTTCGCGGCGCAGGCGACCAAAAGCGTCGGTCAGCAGGGCCGTGCGGATTTCCTTGTCCGTGGATTGGGCAAGCCAGTCGGGCAGGCGTGTCAGGGCGGGGATGGCCTGGGCAGGCGGGATGTTGCCAAGCAGGGATGCCGCCAGCAAGCGGGACTCAAGCGAACCGGCTTTCCATAACGCATAGGTCAGTGCAATGGCTTCGATGGGACGGGTACCTGCCAATGGTTCAAGCTCGGCCTGGATTTGACGCAAAACAGGAGCCGGCGTGCGGTAGGTGGGCAGGGAGAGCCGCTGGGCGATTTGCGCGGCGCGAATGGTACGGTTGGTGTAGAAATCCAGCAGTTCGTTCAGGTCGTGTATGAAAGGCTCCGGTTCGCCGAATTTCTCTGAGAGCCGGGCGGCCTGCGTCTTGAGTCGGGCGAGGTTAATGGCGGGCATTTTGGAAGGTGGAAAGCAGGAAGCAGGAGGTGATCTTCAGTCGACGTATTTGACCGGGACAACTTTCAACAAGATTTCTTCCCGCATGGATTGTATCACTGACCGCAGACGCGCTACCGTTTCTTCGAGCGGGAGGATGTCCTTTGCCTGTTCGCGGCGCAGTTTCATTTCCACACCACCCTGACCCAGAGCCCGCTCGCTGACAGTAATCCTCACCGGACAACCGATCAGGTCAGAATCGTTGAACTTGACGCCGGGGCTTTCGTCGCGGTCGTCGTAGAGCACTTCGACGCCTGCGGCTTGCAGGTCAGCGTAGAGTTTGTCGGCGGTCTCTTCGGCCTGGGGTGTGCCTTTTCCGCGCAAAAGAACCATGTGGACGTGGAAGGGGGTAACCGTGATTGGCCAGACCAGTCCGTGCTCGTCGTGGTGCTCTTCGGCCACGCAGGCCAGCAGGCGCCCGACGCCGATGCCGTAGGAACCCATGATGACCGGTTTCTGCTGTCCATCCCTGTCGAGGAAAGTGCAACCGAGGGCGTCGGAATAGCGCGTGCCGAGTTTGAAGATGTTGCCCACCTCCACGCCGCGCGAGACCCGCAGAGGGCTGCCGCACTCCGGGCAAGCCGCACCCTCGTCCGCGGCAGCGATGTCGGTGACGATATCGGCGGTGTAATCTCGGGGGTAGTTCGTGTTCAGCAGGTGGTAATCGGCCTGATTGGCCCCAGCGACAAGGTTGGGGGAAAAGGTGATCGAATCATCCACGACTACCCTCACCCCTAGCCCGTCTCCCGAGGGGAGAGGGGAGAGGCCAATGGGAGATGCAAACCCCGGCACTGCACCGGCGGCCTTGATCTCGTCTTCCGTGGCCGGACGCAACTCGCGCGCGCCGAGGGCGTTGGCGAGTTTGGTCTCATTCAGTTCCATGTCGCCGCGGATGATGGTAAAAATGAAATATTCCTGGTCAGACCCTATAAGTCCCTCAAAACCTTTAGGGTCTTGAGAAATGGTTGCCATGAAGAAAACAGCTTTGGCGGTCTTGGATTTGGGTACACCGAGAAAGTTCGCAAGGTCTTCGATGGATTTGCACTCCGGCGTGCGGACCTTTTCGACTGTTTTCAATTCTTCCGGTACGGCGGGAGTTTTCTGGAAGCACGCCACCTGGCGATTGGCGGTGTAGCCGCAAGCGTCGCACAGGATGAGCGTATCCTCGCCGATGGGGGTCAGGTACATGTACTCATGGGCAAGCTTGCCGCCCATCATGCCAGTATCTGATTTGACGGCGATCACATCCAGTCCGCAGCGGTGGTAGATGTTGAAGTAAGCCTGGTAGTGGGCACGATACTGTTTATCGAGCCCATCCCAATCGGCGTCCAGGCTGTAACTATCCTTCATGGTGAACTCGCGGACGCGCAGCAGCCCGGCACGCGGGCGCGGGTCGTCGCGCCACTTGGTCTGGATATGGTAGACGAGCCGCGGCAGTTGCTTGTAGGACTGGACTTCACGTCGCACCAGGTCGGCGACCACTTCCTCGTGGGTCATGGCGAGCAGCATGTCGTGGTCGTTCCTGTCTTTGAAGCGCCCCATCTCGGAACCGATCTGGTACCAGCGCCCGGTCTCCTTCCAGACTTCGGCGGGATGCACGACCGGCATTAAAATCTCCTGCCCGCCAATAAGGTCCATTTCGTCGCGCAGAATGGCCTCGATCTTCATTATTGAGCGTTTGGCAAGGTGCAGATACGAGAAGATGCCTGCCCCGAGCGGACGGATGAACCCGGCCCTCATCAATAATTTATGGCTTTCAACATCTGCATCAGTTGGGGCATCTCGGAGAGTTTGCCCGAAGAGTTGAGAAAATTTCATGAGCAGTCCTATCCAAACCAAATTAAGTTCATTTGATTATCACGCGCCCGTCGAATTTATCCAGATCGTCAATAACATCCAAATAGTACAGGGAGATCTTATCTGGTACCATCGCACGGATTTCATCCACGCTCAAGAAACGGGCGTCGGTAGTTTCGTCTGTTTCTTTCACAACCTTGCCTGACCACTCTTCCACCAGGAATTGCACGTGCAATGTCTGATAGAAATCATCAGAGGTGGCAAAGTAGTCATAGATTGCCATCACTGTGGCGGATGTGACCTCAATGCCTGCCTCTTCCCTGGTTTCACGCCTCATACAATCGTATATCGTCTCTCCAAGTTCCTGGCTGCCGCTGGGCATTACCCATTTACCATTGTCCTTTCGTCTGACGAATAGAACCTTCCCGCTGGGGTCGCGAACAACGGCGCGGGCAGCGGGAAGAAGGAATTTGTAATCTTTCCCGGTGAGTTTACGGATACTAACCAATTGCCCAAGGTAAGACTCTTCAAAGGCGGGCATAAAAACCATCCTTCCTGGTCAGGAAACAAAAAGGAAGTGCGAAAAATCAATAAGCCCTTGCAAAATATACTTTATTCTTCGCTTCTTTGCCGCACACGATGCACTTGCCGTGGGTATCTTCCTGTTCCAACGGCATGCAGCGGGTGGTGGCCTTGGTGTCTTCCTTCACCTTCGCCTCGCACTCGGCGGACTCGCACCAGTAGGAGTACGCCCAGCCATTCTGGACGACCTGTGTCAGTTCGGCGTAATCTTTCGGGTCAAAGATGTGACTGTCGCGGAAGGCGGTGGCGCGTTCCAGCAGGGATTTTTGGATGTTGGTCATCAGGTCCGTGACCGCAGCGGAGAGACCGGCCTGTGGGACGAAGGATTTCCCTTCTCTTCCGGGTTTATCACGGCGGGCCAGGGCGACGGTTCCCTTTTCGATATCTTTGGGGCCAATCTCGATGCGCAGGGGCACACCGCGCATTTCCCAATCGTTGAACTTGAAGCCGGGCGTGACCTCGGTGCGGTTATCTACCTTGACACGGATGCCGGCGGCCTTGAGTTCGGCCTCGAGGCGGTGAACAGTCTCCATAACGGCGGTAGTTTCGGGGGCCGATTTGAAGATCGGGACGATGACGGCCTGGATGGGGGCCAGGCGGGGCGGCAGGATCAGGCCCTGGTCGTCGCCGTGGGTCATGATGATGGCGCCAATGAAGCGGGTGCTCAAACCCCAGGAGGTCGTCCAGGCATATTGCAGGGTGTTGTTCTCGTCGAGGAACTGGATGTTGAAGGCCTTAGCGAAGTTTTGGGCGAGGAAGTGCGAGGTGCCAGCCTGCAGGGCGCGCGTGTCGCCCATCATGGCTTCGATGGAGGCGGACAGGCTTGCGCCGGCGAATTTCTCGGCCTGTGACTTATTGCCTTTAATGACCGGCACTGCGCCTTCATTGATGGCGAAATCGGCGTAGACATCCAACATGCGCTGGGTTTCTTCACGGGCTTCCTGCTCGGTGGCATGGGCGGTGTGGCCTTCCTGCCAGTAGAACTCGAGCGTGCGCAGGAACAGGCGGGTGCGCAGTTCCCAGCGGACAACGTTGCCCCACTGGTTGATCAACACCGGCAGGTCACGGTAAGACTTGATCCACTTGGCGTACATGTAGCCGATGATGGTCTCGGAGGTGGG
The DNA here is from genome assembly GCA_903873975.1 of uncultured Anaerolineales bacterium. Lineage (GTDB taxonomy): Bacteria > Chloroflexota > Anaerolineae > Anaerolineales > Villigracilaceae > UBA877. The sequence continues at coordinate 17,853 of CAIQQN010000130.1, read as the reverse complement.
GCGCACCACCAGCGGCTCTTCCAGTTTTTCGCCGCCGCCGATGGTCACCACGGCCAGTTCGGGCGAGAAACCTTCCACGTGATCCTTCTCTTTTTCAAGGAACGACATCGGGATGAAGAGCGGGAAGGCAGCGTTGACGTGGTCGGTATCCTTGAAGCGCCGGTCGAGCGCCTGCTGGATGTTTTCCCACAGCGCCCAGCCGTACGGACGGACGACCATGCAGCCGCGCACCGGGGCATAGTCGGCCATTTCGGCGCGCAGGACGATCTGGTTGTACCATTCGGAAAAGTCAACATTGCGGGGGGTGAGTTTTTCGTCAGACATAAGGACCTCGGTAATCAGATAATCAGGGATTAGGTGATCAGGGAACAGGGATGAGGAAATGATTAATGGCGATTGGCGAGCAGACCGACTGCTGCCTGAATATTTGGCGCAAATTGCAGCAGAATGCGCTGGCTTTGCGGGGTGCATACATCGAACGAATTGTAAAACGATTCCATCACGGACCTCCAGCCTGCGCCTGTTAAAATCAGCGGTTTGGGCGGTATTGAATTTACGATCATCATATTCCAGGTCAGGGCGACCTCGGTCAGCGTGCCGGGACCGCCGGGGAGGGCAATGGCGGCGTCACAGGCCAGGACCAGTTCATTCAGGCGTTCCTGCAGGGTGGCGAAGCGGCGTTCCTCCTTCACCCAGGCATTCGGCTTGACCGCCCGCCAGACTTCGATATCGGCGCAGGTCACGCCGATGACGTGCCCACCCGCTTCAAATGCGCCCCTGGATACAGCTTCCATCGTACCGATATAACCGCCGGTCAGGACGGTGTGGCCGGCCAACGCGAGCAGTTTGCCGAGTTCGTAGGCTTCCGCGTAAGAAGCGTCGCCTTCTTTGGGTTGGGAACCGCCAAATACAGTAATGTTCATAGAATTATTACCGGAGTCCAAAGTTACCAGACTTCGTACATCGATCTATTCTGGTAACCGATGGCTGGAGTCGTCGGACTCCGTATCCCACTGGCGGGAGGCGTTGGATTCCAGCTTTTTCAAGATGGCTTGTTCAAGATCGATCCCGGAGACCGAAGCCAATTGTAAAAGATATAAAGCCACGTCAGCCAGTTCGCCAGCAAGTTCATGCCTGTCTTTCAGTTCCCCCTGCCATTGGAAGTGTTCCAACACTTCGTTGGCTTCCAGCGAGAGCGAGATGGCCAGGTTGCGCGGCGACTGCGGACGTTTGCTGTCCGGCTCATACCAGCCTTTCGAGCGGACAAAATCGTGCATTGCCTCAGTCAGTTCTTTGATATCCATAATCTCTTTTTTACCTTCACCCCGGCTCTCTCTCTGCGAGGCAGGGGGACAAACAAAAACGGCTCCTCAAGTCTGGGAGCCGCCGGTGTGCATGACGAACTAAACCTAACCAGACCTGGATGGGTTTCGAGTGCTAGGGGCCGGGAGCGGGTTCAGTTCCATTGGCGCAGATTATACCCGATTACGAATGACTGGGTGGGAATTCTTGGCACTATTCACCAGAAAATTGTCTCAACAAAACCAGCACCCGTGTTGAATGATCCACCGACCGGTTCCCCGCCTTGCGCCAATCGTCGGATAAGGGGAAATAATAAGATTTGCTGACCTTCGCCCCGAAATTCCACAGGCCATCGGCGTTGCGCTGGCCCCACAGCCATTCCAGCACCCCGGCCGCGACCGCGTGCCAGCACTGGAAGCGCGACAGGATCTCCAGAGACTCCAGCCAGTTGAAGATACGGAATGGCCGGGGATGCTGCATATCCGCACCCAGGTAGCCGATGACTTGCGGGTCCTTCCAGATCCAGTTCACGATGCGGCGGTCCAGGGCGGCGGGCAGGTGCGCGCTGCGGGCTCCCAGCAGGGTTACCACATAACGGCTGCGCAGGTAATGGATGCCCATGCCTCGCAATCCTTTATGTGCCTTCCACTCGGCGGATGGATTGTATTCCCCGGTCGGGAAGGAACGCTCCGCGATCTCAACCCAGTATTCCCAAGCCGGGCGGATGGACGAGTGCAAAGAGTCGACCTGCGCCAGCGTCCCAGCGGTGATGGCTTCCACTCCGATCGGCCAACCCTCGGACTTTTCGACCCGGTCCGACCAGGCGGCTTTTCCGTCCAGGACTTTTTCCATGAAACCGGCCGCCTTTTTCAATGGCGGGGTATCTTTATCCAGCCCAAGTGCCAGGGCACGGCGGATGGCCGTCTCGGTGGTGGGGAAGCGTGACTTGAGGGTCGAATCCATCGAGTGGAAACGGCCCCAGGTGCCGTCTGCGTGCTGCCCGCTGGCGAGTTCGGCGGCCCAAGGATGGGCCAGCATCCGGGCTTTGGCAGCCTTCAGGTCCGTGGAACTACCCGGCACTCGCAGTACGTCCCGGAGAATTCGATAACGGACAACCGGGTTTGGCCGGCCCTCCAGCAGACGCTGTGCGAGCGTTTCAATCTGATTCCTGGTAAACACAAGGCTGTCCATATGCTACAATTATAACGATTTTCGAAAGGCTGCCATGACTTTTTCCCACCCCGCAGATTCAAACCTGTCCACCCGACTAGGGCAGGCACTGACGCCCGAACAGGGAGCTTTGCTACGCCTGGTGACGGACGAGGCCTCCCGCAGGCAACTCCCGCTCTACATCGTCGGTGGGTTCGTGCGGGACCTGCTGCTGGGCTGCCCTGCCACGGACTTTGACCTGGTGGTAGAGGGGGAAGCGATCCCGTTTGCACATTCACTTGCCGGAAATTATGGCGGGAAAGTTACAATCCACAGCCGCTTCGGAACGGCTACCTGGAATTTGGATGGTGGTACGTTGAACCGTTTGGGCATTCCCACGGTCGAACATACGAGCGTGCTGACGCTGGATTTTGTTTCATCCCGTTCCGAAACTTACAAACATCCCGCTGCCTTGCCGACCGTCAAACACGGCAAACTGACCGACGACCTGCAACGCCGCGACTTTACAATCAACACGCTGGCCCTGCGGCTGGACGGAGAAGTCTTCGGTGAACTGCGCGACGATCTGGGCGGGTTGGACGATCTGCAAAAAGGACTGGTGCGCGTCCTGCACCCGCTTTCCTTCATTGACGACCCGACCAGGCTTTTCCGGGTCGTCCGCTATGCAGACCGTCAAGGCTTTCAAATTACCCCGGAGACGCTGGCCCTGATCCCCGAAGCGCTCCCTGGCATTGATCTGCTCTCCGCCGAGCGCGTTCGCCACGAGCTGGATCTGATCCTGGAGGAAGAAAAAGCCGCCTCCATGTTGAAGCGGCTGGCGGAGTTGGGAATCCTTGCAGCGGTGCACCCTGCTTTGAAATGGAAGCATTCCACCCAAACACGTTTCGTTAAAGGGCTGGCTGCCGCGCAGGGCTTTGAGCGCCCTCCGTCCCGCCGGATGCTTGGCTGGTCTCTCTGGCTGATGGACGTTCCGCATCCCGATCTGGAGAATATCGAAAAACGGCTGCATTTTGAGGCTGGCTTGCGGGAATTGTTGCTGGCCGCCTCCGCCCTGTTCGCGGGTGTTAATTCTCTCGCCGGCAAAAAACCCAGCCGATGTGTTGCGGTTTTGGATCAAATTCCTCTCAAAGCGGTCCAGGCGGTCTCGTTGGCCCTGCCTGCCAGCCCGAGGCGGCAGCTGTTGCACGATTACCTTGAAACCTGGCGGCATGTCAAACCCAGGACCACCGGTCACGACTTGAAAAAGCGCGGTCTGACGCCGGGACCGGCGTACAAGTCAATCCTGCGCCACTTATGTGAAGCGTGGCTGGATGGGGAAGTAATGACCGTCGATGAAGAGATGGCGCTGCTGGAAAAATTAACAAAAAAAGTATAGAAGAGTACCGAATAACCATTGGTAGACCGCGTGAGCATAGGTGACAAGGAACTGGCAATCAGCAAATTGACTGCCAGTTCCTTGCTTTTTTTTATTCTATTCAGTTTGTAGGAAAAGAAAAAGCCACCGCTGTTTGCGATGCCTGTCAGATATCTGGACTGTATTATAGTTTGCCACTATCCGAGAAGAAAGCCCTGGCATTGAGAAAGCGTTCACGAGTGACGAGATACCAGGCACGGATGATTTGCCCGTACATGCGGGCCTTCCAGTAAGACCCATACCAGAAACCCCGCTCGGTGCGCGTCGCGCTGCTCGGATGCCAGACACCCTTCAAGGCGACGACGCGTTTTCGATAGCCCTTCTGGCGGGCGGCCATGGTCAGGGCGACTTCGAAGCCATACCCGGCGGAGGCTTCACGCGAGACAAATTTCAGCAATTCGGCGCGCAGGCCGCGCTGACCGGTCAGGAAGGGAGTAAGCCAGTGTGAGAAATCGGTGTTGCGATGACCGCCCCGGAACAGACCGAGAGTCATATCGGCGCGATGGTGGATGACGGGATCAAGAAGGGCTTGGATATGGTCGGGGGTCAGGTTCTTGAGATCAGCATCCAAAAGAAGGAGTATTGGCGCGGTTGTTGCGGCCCATCCGCTGAAGATGGCCTGTCCCTTGCCGCTGTTCTTTTCAAGTTGGATCACCCGGAAGCGCTGGTCCATCGAAGCCGCCCGCCGTAAAATTTCGACGGTTCTGTCGGACGAGCCATCATCAACAAGAATGACCTCATCGAGAATGGTGGTGGCATGCAACACCTCAAGAACACCGGCAACGTTTATCTCTTCGTTGTATGTCGGGATGATGGCGGCGATAAGAGGCTTGTTATGGTGGTAATAAAGTGAAGACATAGGCGGCATTTTTCTCTGCTCTGAGTATACCATCTGAAAGTTAAAAAAGCATTAGACCGAAAGTCAGGGGGCGCTAAAGGATAAATTCTAAAAAGACTGACTTAAGGAAGGGTTTCAGTGTGCGCCCCGCCTGCGTTTTTGAGTATAATTCGTCCATTCTTTATTGCAATGGAGCCTGAATGACACAGAAACCCACCGGCGCACAGATCCGCCAGACCTTTATTGATTTCTTTGAAGAGCACAACCATACCTTCGTGCCGTCCGCCTCACTCGTGCCGGGTGGAGACGCTACACTTCTATTTACGAATGCAGGCATGGTTCAGTTCAAGGATGTTTTCCTCGGTACGGATAAACGTCCCTACACCCGCGCGGTCGACTCGCAGAAATGCCTGCGCGTGGCCGGCAAGCACAACGATCTCGATGAAGTGGGGCGCGACGACAGCCACCACACCTTCTTCGAGATGCTCGGCAACTGGTCGTTCGGCGATTATTATAAAAAAGAAGCCATCGCCTGGGCATGGCAACTGCTGACCGATGTCTGGGGCTTACCTAAAGACCGGATTTACGCCACCTGTTTCAAGGACGACAAGGGCAGCATTCCCACCGATGACGAAGCCGCCGAGATCTGGAAGCAGCAGCCCGGTTTCGACCCGTCGCATGTGCTATTCTTTGGGCGCAAGGAAAACTTCTGGGAAATGGCCGAGACCGGTCCCTGCGGACCTTGTTCGGAAATATTCTTGGACCGGGGCGAGGAATTTGACAACCTGGCCGGGAAACCGCACATGTGCGGCGTAAACGGTGAATGCCAGCGCTACCTGGAACTTTGGAATAACGTCTTTATCCAATACAACCGCATTGACAAAGATACACTCGAACCGCTGCCTGCCAAGCACGTGGATACCGGGATGGGCTTCGAGCGGATTGTGTCGGTGCTCCAGGGTGTGGACTCGAACTATAAGATCGACCTGTTCCAGGGTGCGCTGGAGGCGGTGCGTTCCCTGACCGGCGACTCCATTGAAAAAATGTACGCCAACTTCACGCCTTACCGCGTTATCGCGGACCACGCCCGGGCGGCGGCTTTCCTTATCGCGGACGGCGTCGTCCCCGGCAACGTGGGGCGTAATTACATCTGCCGCATGATCATCCGCCGGGCGGCGCGTTTCGGGACGAAACTTGGTCTGCACGAACCATTCCTGGCGAAGGCCGCCGAGGCGATTGTCACTGCGTATGGCGATTTCTACCCGGAACTGGTCAAGAGCCGGGAAGCCATCCTCGACAACCTGACGCGTGAGGAAGTCCGCTTTGCGCGTACGGTGGAATCCGGCACGGCCTACTTGCAGGACATGCTGGATGATTTGCAGAAATCGGGCGGCAGGACGCTGGATGGCCGCAAGGTTTTCGACTTGTATGCCACCTACGGCCTGCCGCTGGAGATCGCCCGTGATATTGCCCGCGAGCAGAAACTGGATGTGGACGAGGCCGGTTTCCACATTGCGATGGACGAGCACCGTCTTGCCTCGGGCGGCGGGAAGGCCATGGGCAGGATGGGCGGCGAGGATGCCGAGTTTTACGCCGGTATTATGAAGGCACTCCAGAAAGCAGGCAAACTGGGCAAGGACGGGGTGGCGTATAACCCCTATGAATGGATGCAGGTCGAGGGTCCGGTCCTGGCGCTGGCCGCGGATGGACAGTCCCTCACCGAAGCCGGAGCCGGAGACCGGGTCGAGGTCCTGCTGCCAAAGACCGGGTTCTACGTCGAATCCGGCGGCCAGGTCTCAGACACCGGTGTGATCAGCGCCAAAGATGGTTCCTGGGAGATCGAAGTTGCTGAAATACGCAAGCCCTCGCCAGGCGCGATCATACACGTGGGCGAGGTGGTTTTCGGGCATCCAAAGGCTGGTGAGGCAGCAATTGCTACGGTGGACGCGGCCCTTCGTCATGATATCCGCCGCAACCACACCGCCACGCACCTTCTACATGCCGCCCTCCATCAGGTACTAGGCGAAAATGCCCGCCAGGCTGGTTCGTCGGTGACCCCCGACCGCTTCCGTTTCGACTTCAACCATCCCGAAGCGATGACGCCCGGGCAGGTGGAACGGGTGGAGAAACTGGTCAATGAGGCCGTCGCGGCGGACTACATAGTGAAGCCGGTGAGCAAATCCCGTGAGCAGGCGGTGGCTGAGGGAGCGATGGCGCTCTTCGGTGAGAAATACGGCGATAAGGTGCGGACCATCACCATCAGTGACCCGCTCGCTTCCGCTCAGGACAAGCCATATTCCTACGAACTGTGCGGTGGTACGCACCTCGAGCGGACCTCGGATGTGGGCGCGTTCCTCATCGTTTCCGAGAGTTCCGCTGCCGCGGGGGTGCGCCGCATCGAAGCGGTGACCGGGCGCGGGGCGTACGAACTGGTTGCGAAGCGCTTCAAGATACTCAAACAAGCCGCCAACGCGCTCAAGTCTTCTGTTGATGAAGCACCGCAGAAGGCTGAATTGATGCAGGACGAATTGGCCGCGGCCAGGAAGCAAATCACGGCGCTCAAGACAGACCTTGCTCTTTCGACGTTCAACGTTCAACTTACCAACGTGTCGAAGGTGAGTGGCGTGTACCTGCTGGTGCTGGATCTCACCGAGGCGGACAAGGATACCCTTGGCAAACTGGCCGATAAATTCCGCGAGAAGTATCCTGAAAATGGGGTGTGTGTCATTGGGACGGTCTCGGGCGAAGGGCAGGTCATCGTCATGGCAGCTGTGACCCAGGATTTGATCAAGAAAGGCGTCAAAGCCGGGGATCTGGTCGGGCATGTCTCCCGTCAACTTGGCGCGGGCGGGGGCGGCGCGCCGCACCTGGCTTTTGGCGGCGGCAAGGAGGCTTCCAAATTACCCGAGGCGCTGGCGAGCGTCCATGCGTGGGTGGAAGGGAAAATAAAATAAAAATCCCTAGTTGGGGGGATAGGCTGAGCTGTGCAGGTTGAGATCGTGGTCGATATGGTGCCCGTATGCCGCATCATCTCCGGCGGCCTAAAATGATATCTGCTGGACCGGGCGGCCATGCGCTGGTTATCACGTTTGAACGTTTAAACGTTATATAATGGGGGACGATGAAGACGCAGGTCATCCAACTGGATTCGCTCGACGATTTAGCCTCCATGCGGGACAGGATTTCGTGGGCCAAGACGGAGCGCATCCTGCTGGTGTTCCCGCGCCGCTCCCGCATCCTGAGGCGCACCCTGGACCTGCGCCTGCTCCAGCGGCATGCGGCCACACTGGGAGCGCAGCTTGCCATTGTGGCCCGCTCAGACGAACTACGCCGCGCCGCCAAAGAATTAAACATCCCTGCTTTTACCAAAGCAGCCTCTGCCCAGCGCCAGGTCTGGGAAAGGAAAAAATCCCCACCCAGAGCACTCCGCCAGCGTGTACGCCCTGACCTGCGCCGGATGCGCAGCGAAGTATACCTTCCCGAAGCTCGCTGGCGATCCCTTTTTGGTCTTCGTTTCTTGTTTTTCACCCTGGCCGTCCTGGCAATTCTGGCTGTTTTTTCGCTTTTCATTCCTTCAGCCAGCATCCAACTGAGCCCTGCGACCCGCCTGCAAAGCCTGACGTTCACTGTCAGTGCCAGTTCGAATGTGACCAGCGTCAACCTGGCGGGGAGCCTGCCGGCGCGGGTGACCTCGGTTGTCGTCGAACACAGCAAAACGATCCAGGCTACCGGCTCGGTAAAGATTCCCGATGGGCAAGCGCAGGGCCTGGTGCGCTTCCGCAACCTAACCACCGCACTGACCAGCATCCCGGCCGGGACGGTAGTCAGCACTCAGGCCAGTCCGCTGGTCCGGTTCACAACGACGAGAGATGCGGTCGTCGCGGCTGGCTTCGGCAAAACAGTGGAGGTTCCCGTCCAGGCAGCCGAGGCGGGTTCCACCGGCAACCTGCCCGCCAACACACTGGTTGCCTTCGAAGAAGTTGACCTGGGAACCAGCCTGACTGTGACCAATCCCGACCCGATGACGGGCGGTTCGGACCGCACAGCTGCCATCCAGACCACCACTGACCGGTCATCTGTCCATGGGGCATTGCTGGCCGAGATTCTCGGAGAGTGCAAAACGAACCTTCAGCAAACGCTTCTCCCTGGCGATATATACTTCCCGGATACCCTGACTGTTTCCCAGGTACTATCCGAGACCTATTTCCCTGCCAAGGGTCAGAGTGGAGATACACTCTCACTGACGATGCGCCTGCAATGCCAGGCACGCTATGCCTCGCTGGCAGATGTCGATGCCTTGGGGGAGATGTCGCTGGACGCCAACCTGCCGGAGGGTTTTGACCCTGCTTCCGATGGACTGGCGATGCTGCCTGCCAGTACCCCCCTCACGGATGCGGACGGAATCACGCGCTGGGATACGCAGGCGCAGCGCCTCCTGCGCGCCCGGCTGGACCCGCAGACTGCCGTGCAACTGTCGGTGGGCCGCAGGCCCGCCACGGCTCTCCTGCGGCTGAACGAATCCCTGTCGCTGGCCGGATCGCCGGTCATCCAGATCAAACCTGACTGGTGGCCCTGGCTGCCGGTGGTTCCATTACGAATCTCTATTACCACTGGAAATTGATGAGAATTCTGGCTGTAGACCCCGGTTCCAAACGTATTGGCCTCGCCCTCAGCGATCCGACCGGCACCATCGCCAACCCACTGACGGTTCTCAACCATGTTGCCCGCCTGCTGGACGCCGCGGCAGTGGCGGAACTTGCAAAAACGAACGGAGCCGGTCTCATCGTAGTCGGGCAATCGCTCGACGATGACGGGCATCCCACCTTCGAAGGCCGCCGCGCCGGGCGTTTTACCGAAACCCTGAAGACCCAAACCAATCTCCCGGTGGTTCTTTGGGACGAATCCTTCACCACGCAGGATGCGCGCGCGGCCCGCATCGCAATGGGCGTTGCGCGTAAAAACCGCCTTGGACACCTGGACTCGGTTGCCGCCACCGTCCTCCTGCAATCCTACCTCGACGCCAACCCTCGAAAATGAAACGTCGCAAATCCTGCCTGCCATGGATGCTTCTGCTCGCCATGCTGTTTCTTATCGGCCTGCTGGCAGTGGCCCTTTTCGTCCCGCTGGCAGCCAGGCAGTCTTTCGGGGAACCCAGCCCCTCGCTCAATGCCTGGCAGCGCTTCAGTTATGGTTTCAAACTGGTCTGGAATGCCGGAGACCTGACCCAGGCGCGCGACCCTGCCGGAGCAGAGCAATTGTTCGTCATCCAGCCGGGCGAAAGCGTGGTCTCCATCTCTAACCGGCTGGAACAGGCCGGACTCATCCGCAGCGCCAGCATCTTCCGTGCTTACCTGCTCTGGACGGGGCTGGATACCATCATCCAGACCGGCACTTACCGTCTCAGCCCGGCGCAGACCGGGTTTGATATCGCCCAGATGTTGAAATCCACCACCCTGACCGAGGTGACTTTCAACGTCCTGACCGGCTGGCGGATGGAAGAAATCGCCGCCTCGCTCCCGACCTCCGGCCTGGACATTCCGCCAGATGTGTTTCTGGCCGCCGCCTCTGCCCCGGCGGTTCCCCTGGACCTGATCCCTGCAGGTGCGTCTGCTGAAGGTTTTCTCTACCCCGGCACTTACATCCTGCCCCGCACGACGACGGCAGACCAGTTGGTTTCCATCCTGATCCAGGGTTTCAGCTCCCACCTCACGGCAGAAGTCCGCGCGGCCTTTGATGGCCACGGGTTGACGCTTTACCAAGCAGTGATCATGGCGTCCATCATCCAGAAGGAGGCGGTAGTGGAGGATGAGATGCCGCTGATCGCCTCGGTCTTTTACAACCGGCTGGCAATCGGCATGAAATTACAGACTGACCCAACGGTACAGTACGCGCTTGGCTACAACACAACCCAGGGCACCTGGTGGACGACTCCGCTCAGCGGAAACGATTTACATATTGATTCCCCCTACAATACTTACATTTATCCCGGCCTGCCGCCCGGACCGATCTCCAACCCCGGCCTGACAGCCCTGGCAGCGGTGGCCAATCCCGCCCAGACGAACTACTATTATTTCCAGGCGAAGTGTGATGGCTCCGGCCTGCACAACTTCGCCGAGACGCTGGAACAGCACTTGCAGAATAATTGCCCGTAGAAAAGGATTCTGCGTGAATTTTACAGGAGCCGTCACGCCAGCTAGCGTGACCTACTGTACTTTGAATGAAGGGTTACGTTACGTAAGGCTCGTTTTGGAGAGAATATGTTTCTCCAAATGATCGATGACCACCTGTTGCTCAACGATGAGAGCCTTGACCAGATCGCCGATCGTGACAATCCCGATCAGGCGATTCTTTTCCATGACAGGCAGGTGGCGGACATGTTTGGCCGACATTAAGGCCAGACCTTGTTCGATCGTTTCATCCTGTCCAATAAAGATGGGCGGCGAGGACATGATCTCACTGACGAGAATTTCCCTAGAACTCTTGCCTTGCAGGATAACCTTGCGGGCATAATCCCGTTCAGAGAACACACCGACCAGTGTTTTGCCCTTCGCAACCAGCAACGCCCCCACGTCTTTTTCGGCCATCACCTGCAGAGCCTCAAAAACGGTCGTCGCGGGGCTGACCGTCCAGACCTTGCGCCCTTTGATCTTCAGGAGTTGACGAATTGTTTTCATAGCGCCTCCAACTTATATAAGGATTATTGGAAAATATGGTAGAGGACCATGATTCGCCTTTGAAAAAGCGATTGCCTGGGTGTATCAAACACAAAAGGATAACCCAATTGTAGCATCAAACCTTGACAATCTCATCGCCCTTTTCTTTCAGGATATTGTATCCCGGCAGTTGAGGCTACCCTGCCCTGGCACAGAAGCAGGTCAGGCATTCGGCGTGACTTTAAAACGAGAAGTGTCAATGGGAGCATGATCACAGTTTACGATCAGGGCGCTGGCGGTGGAAGGAGCACATCCGCTTCGTTCTTTGTTTTAATGAAGATTGAGCCTATCCACGCTGCCAGGCCGAAGCCCAGCAGGATGACGGCCTGGAGGATGATTTCTTTCGAGATGGTGTGAAAAATGGAGCGTGCCAGGTCCAAGCCGAGGCTGGCGATATTTGCCGGGATGTAGGAAGGAATGTGGGGGAGAATATATTCGGTCCAAGACAGGTTCAAAAGCGGGAGGGTCAACAATCCCAAAACGAGAGCCAGCACTCCGGAAACGAAGATGGGAATGCCCCACCAGCGCATCAAACTTTTGAAAGAGCGTACAGCGAACAGTGTGACCAGCAGGAGAAAGGCCAGCGGCACAAGCGGGCTCAAGCGCATCATTAGTCTTACAATGCGGATGGTCGTTATCGGGTCTGCCCCAAAGGGACCGCTCCCGGAAGGAAGAGCGCCAGCGGAAGGTGGCTTGATGATTGTGACCTTACCCGGTAACTGTGCGGCAGCCAGGTTCAATAGTTCCTGAAAAAGTGGGACCACGATGGGAAACATAAATTCAGGAGGCTTGCACAGGATCAAGCTGCTGTTGTCTGTCCCGCTGAGTAGCTGCAGCAGGTTCTGCTCGCTGCAAGCCGGACGGGAGTTTATCAGCTGCAGGATGAGATCTGTACCGGCCGGGCCTGCCAGGCGCTCTTTCAGCTTATCAAGCGGAATGGATACTGCCTCCGTTTTGCCGTCGAGATAGGCAAATACCTGATCGAGGGTATTTTCGGTCATGGTTTGCAGGTCATCCGGCGGCAGCAGGGCTGCAACGATGGCTTGCCAATCGGCTGCGGTGAGAACCGTGAAGGAAGGTGCCCCGCCTGCACCGTTGCCTTCCGTTCCTGTTTGTGAGCTGATTGCGATCGCAACGATCTCAGGCAGGCTCTTATAGATATTCTGTTCGACCAGAGCGTTCTTATAGGTCCTGGCGTTGAACACCTGCCGGTTGATGGTGGTCAGGAAAAGCGCCAGAACTGTTGTAAGCACGAATAATATTGAAGAAAGCGTGGCAATAAACCTGGCGATCATGGTAAATAACTTGCGCAAGGTTTACTCCTTCCGGCAATCCAAGAGCCAAACAGACATGTCTGGTTATACAACCCTTCACGCAGAAGCAGGCTGTTGAAGAGGCAGCCCATAAAGTCTCAGGTGCTATTTCTCTTCGCCCGCGATTTCGACATAATCCTGCGTGATGGTATTCTCCAGCGACCCACCCAACAGGAGGATGAGTTCCGAGGAGCAATTGGCTTTTTCTTCGGCGTCACGGCGGCTCCAGGTACGACTCTTGATTTCAAGATAGCAGCCAAGACCGGGATTTTCAACCTGATCCAAGTTGATAAAAAACTCCTCGTCCTTGTAACGCACCAGCCAGCGCAGGCGGTCCTTGTCAACGGCAGTTTCACTAGCGGGTTTGAAGTACTCACGGTAGAAGCGCAGGCTGTTGGCTGCTGGGGCAAAATAGCGGATGCGGCTCAGGAGCACATCGTGGGCGAAGTCACCTTCGCGGGAGGGACCGATGAGGGTCAACCTGCCGCGCACGCCCGTAATCTGCTCCTTATCATCTATCATCTCATCTTCGCGGTAGCGCAACCAGCCCTGGGCCGGGTCGGCAAAGGTGAAATAAATATCGTGCTGGTGGTAATGCTTCTTGCGCAGGATTTCGATCTGGGCGTTTTTGAGCGCTTTCAGCACGGGAGCCGGGTCGTTCAACTTGACCTTGACCTGAACTTCGAAGGATTCTTCTTCTGCTGAACCGCCCAGCGCCACCAGTTTCGAGAAGACCGACTGCTCACGGGCCATCAGGAAGGTATCAATTCTCCGGGCATACTCCTGTGCGGCGGTCTTCAATTCTTTTTCGTCGAGCTTCAGGAGTTCACGATTGTGCATCAACCATTTGCCATTGACCATTACGTCGGTCACGTCGGTGGCTTTCCCGGCGTAGACCAGTTGGGAGTAGATATTATCAGCGTCACGACGGAAGCGCGGGGAATTATGCAGCGGGGAAATGTCCACCAGGATCAGGTCGGCGCGCTTGCCCGGTTCGAGCGACCCGGTTACGGATCCGAGGTGCAGCGCACGCGCCCCGAAACGGGTAGCCATCATGAGCGCAGTTGCCGCCGGGACTGCGGTCGGGTCGTTGCTGACCGTTTTCGCCACGAAGGCTGCCAGGCGCACTTCTTCAAACATGTCCAGGTCGTTATTCGAGGCTGGGCCGTCCGTCCCGATGCCCACGTTCAAACCCAGATTCAACATTTTCTGGATGGGAGCGAGACCGGAGGACAGTTTCAAGTTGGAGGACGGGTTATGCGCCACACCCGCTCCCGCATGGAGCAGGGTGTGCATCTCGCCCTCGTCAATGTGGATGCAGTGCGCTGCCAGTACTTTGGCGTCGAATAATCCCTGCTTTTTGACATATGGAACGACCGGCATTCCGTTTTCCCGACGCATATTTTCCACTTCCAGGGCGGTCTCGGCGATGTGCGTGTGCAGCGGCACATCGAACTCGGCGGCCAGTTGCGCCGTGGCGCGCAGGATTTCGGGTGTGCAGGTGTAGGGTGCGTGCGGGGCCACCGACGGGGTGATCAGGGTGTGGCCTTTCCAGCGTTCGATGAACTCCCGCGCCGCAGCGAGCGAATCTTCGAATGAGACCGCATCCGGCGAGGGGAACTTGAGCACGGTCTGTGAACAGATGGCGCGCAGGCCTGCCTCGGCGGTAACTTTCGCCACGTTTTCCTCGAAATAATACATATCAGCAAAGCAGGTCACGCCGGTGCGAATCAGTTCGGCGCAACCCAATTGGGCACCCAGCCGGACGAAGTCAGGTGAAACGAACTCGCGCTCCACCGGCCACACATAGCCCTGCAACCAGACATCCAACCGCAGGTCGTCGGCCAGGCCGCGCATCAGTGTCATTGGGATATGCGTGTGGGCGTTGACCAACCCCGGCATCAGGACCTTGCCGCTGCAGTCCACCACCTGTGCGGCGGGGCAGGCTTTGCGAACCTCAGCTTCCGGTCCCACAGCGAGAATGCTGTCCCCGCTGATTGCCACTGCGCCGGGTTCGTATTGGTGCATTTCCTCGTCCATGGTCAGGACGATGGCATTTTTAAGAAGAAAATCGGCAGATTTGACCATTCGCTCTCCTTACTGCTTCTGGCATAAATATTTGAACATGCTATTAACAAAATAACCACAAATCATGGAATTTAGGTTCAGATATTTGCACGATGGCACATATTTCCTGCTATTCTACCTGATTAAACAATCAGGGCGCATGCCGCTGCACCCTCAGGATTTATCGCTTCCAATTCGGGAAGACGTTCAGGATTTTCAGGTTCGTATCGTAGTCGACGAAGAGGCGGGCATCAGCTGGTTCCCTGGATGGTGCGGCGCAGAGCATCCAGTGCCATGTTGACAGCCCAGCGCCGGGCATTACCCGGGTGACCGCCGTAGGCCAGGCAGCGCTCCGTCTCTCCAGCAGGAGTGATGAAGTGGATGATGACTTCCTGCTGTTCAATCCCCCGTGAATAGGCCACGCCCAGCGCGGCGGAAGCCCCGAACTGCCTTCGGACAGAGTCTGTTTCGATGGCGAGCGTTGCGAGCCCCGCCTGGATGCTGCTCCCCCCCTGATAGGCGGGGTGCCTCGCCTGCTCCAGGCGCCTCAGCAATGCACCCTCCAGGTTGACCTCGAGACAGGCCAATGTCCAGCCCCTCGCTGCCACAGCATCAAGCGTCACGCCCTCCAGGGTGGAGTCATCTGCGCCGAAAATGTTCTCCCCCAGGCGGGTGCGGAGGTCCTGTTCCACGCTGGCGATCATCCGGCTCGCATCGGTTTCGGTTCCGGCTTTGGCAGCGATGCGGATGTCCACCACACCGGAGTGGGCGGTCAGACCGACGGTCGGGTTGGCGAGTGTTTCCAGGTCGCCGATCTGGTCGTCAATCATCCCTTCGCCAAGTCCGCTGACATGCAGCGTGCGGATTATGAGCAATTCATGCAGGTTAAAATGTTGTTTCAGGTAGGGGATGATGGCGTCCGTCAGGAGGGTTTCCATCTCGCTGGGTACACCAGGCAGGGAAATAACCACTTTGTCCTTCAACCCCTCGACTTCGCTCAGGGCAAGCTCCGACTTCACTCCCGATTGCAGGAATGAAGCGATAATAACAATGAATGCAGGGGCGGTACCGACAGGATTTTCAATGATAACGGCGTCTTTGGGGATATAGGCCTGGCGTTTCTGGTTCTCAGTGGGCGTGCGCCCGTAACGGGCGATGCGGGCGGCGATTTGCTCCCAGAGTTCCGGGTGAAATTCGAGCGGCGCGCCGACGGAGTCAGCAATGGCCTGGCGGGTGGGATCGTCGACGGTGGGGCCGAGGCCGCCAGTGGTAATGACGATATCAGCGCGTTCCAATGCCTGGCGGACGGTTTCAGCAATTCGCCCGGCGTTGTCGCCAATGGTCTGTGCCCGGAACAGGTCTATACCCAGAACGCGCAGTACCCGCGCAATGAAGCGGGTATTGGTGTCGGCGGTCTCGCCGAGCAGGAGTTCGGTGCCAATGGCGATAATTTCTGCGGTAGGCATGGTAGGTGAATTATACAACCGGGCTGCCGGGAGAAATTTCCAGGCAGCCCAGCGGGTCTATGCATTTGTAAGGAGTCGCACCGCAGGAGACCAGCAGCAGGCTGATAGGCAGGAATATAGCAGGAAGGATGGAGAGCCTTGTCATAGGTTGCTTTTAATGTGGGAAGGTTTCGTTCAGCCACTGGGTCGGGTTGACTTGGATGCCGTTGACCCACAAGTCCAAGTGAAGGTGGGGGCCGGTAACGCGCCCGGTGTCACCGATCTTTCCGATCAGTTGGCCCGCCGTGACGTGATCGCCGACGGATACATAAATTTCAGCCTGGTGATACAGGCCGCTGTATACTCCCTGGCCGTGGTCTATGATGGTGGCATTCCCGCGCACGGTCTTGAGACCGGTAAATACAACCACACCATCGGCTGGAGCATAGATATCCAATGGATGTGAAGGAGAACAGGCGCAAAAGTCAAGCCCGCTATGGAACCCGAACAGTGCTCCGCCATTATAGGTACGCCGATTCCCGTATCCTGATATCACGCGATAATAATCATCAGCAACCGGCCTCTGGAACATGCCCTGCCAGTATTTTTCAGGTGTAACGGGTGTGACCAGCGAGAGCAGCCAGGCATCTTCCGGCACGGTGACAGCCGGGTCAATGGTGGCTGGATCAACCCCGTTGATGGGTTCGGTCTGGAAGTCCCCGGAGGCGACCAGCACCAATTGCTCGAAGGACTGCACAGTGCCGTCCGGGAGGATGATGTCGATCCGCAGCGGGTACAGGCCCGGATCCGTCATGGCATGGACGCCTTGCAGCGCCACCTGGGAACCGTCAGCCTGCGGGAAGAAGTGCAGAGGATGGTCCACCAACAGGCCGCTCAAAGTGACCGGCTGGACCGCTGTGACTCTGACCTGGACGGTTGCCCCCTGTGTGATCGGCAGCGGGTCCACCTCGGCGGAGGTGAGCACGGCGGGAATCCCGGTCGGTGCGGTGGTGGATGTGCCCGAGGGAAGGTAGAGCAGATCGCCTGGCAGGCTGGCCTGAGGTTCGGTGAGCCCGTTAAGTTGAGCGATGGTCCAGGGGTCGCTGTTTTGTCTGACGGCCAACTCCAGCAAAGTGTCACCTTTGGCAAGCACGCTGCGGGCCGTCAGGGCAGGCTGCTCTTCCTGCTGCAGAAGGATGAGGCTGTAACCGGCATACAGTTCGGCGGGGCTGACGATGTGGTTGAGTTTGATGAGCAGTGCCGGGTCAACGCGGTATTGGCGGCTCAGGCTGCGCAGGCTTTCGCCAAACGGGACCGGCACGGTGATCAGTGTGCCGCTCAGCCCTTCATACCCGGGAATGATGAGCTGGTCGCCCGCGAAGATATCCGGGCTGGCCAGGTTGTTGGCAGCCATGAGGTCGGAAACGTTAGTGTGGAAGCGTGCAGCAATGTCCGATAGATTATCACCTGACTGGACGATGTAAACCGGACCGGGCGGAGGCGTGGGGGTTTGGGCAGAGACGGGAGTCGCTGAAACGACAAAGAGGAGGGCCAGGAGGCAGGCGACAATTCTTTTATTCATCTTGGAACT
>CAIQQN010000129.1 GCA_903873975.1 uncultured Anaerolineales bacterium | reverse complement strand
CTGCCAACCAGCACCGTCCGCACCCAGTCACGCATCGGGCGGTGAGTCTTGGGAGTAACAATCACCTGTCCGGGTTTTTTGCCCTTTGCCACCGAAATCAGGCTGCCGGGGATCAATCCGTACTTCTGGTAAAGCGCACCCAGCCCGTATACATAGCCATGCTGGCGCACAACCCAGGCCGGGATTTCTTCCTTGGATTGTCCATCCACAAGCGTAAAGCGGACGCGCGGCGACTCGTACGCAGTAGGGAACAGACCCCGCACCCGCGCTGAGACCGGGAGTGTGCCGGCCCGCCAGTGGGGATAACTCAGGCTGATGGTCACCTCGCTCACCTCCCCGGCGGGCGGTTCGTTAGCGGCCAGTTCATCGTCCAGTTCGGCTTCAAGAGCCAGCATTGCGCTCGTCAGGATGGAGCGGTCGTACGGGATTTCAACATACCGTAACGGTACAGGGATTTGTTGAACATCTTGCGGTTCAAGACGCTTCAAAAACCACAAAACCTCACCCGCCGGACCAACTTCGTCAAAACGGCCATCTTCCTGCAAGGCATAGTTCATCGAGAACTCAATCAACTTCGGGTTGACATTCCCCGAGATTTCCAACTGCTCGATCAGTGCCGTCGTGGCGAGCGGTTTGCCAGCCGCTGCCTCGTCCAGAACGGCCTCGGCCAGGTTGAGCTGGCCGACGTTGATATCCACCAGCAGCGCACGCGGGAACCAGCGTGCGGCAACTTTTACCAGGTCATCATCCTCAGACAGGGCTTTATCCAGTTTCTGCTCGAGGCCCGAGCCATAGGCATTGATGACATTCTCCGGGTTGAGCAACTGGTCATCGTTAGAAATTTCCACCGGATGATTCAGCTTATGGTCCGCCAGACCCGCGGCCAACAGGCGCGAGGTGCCAGCCTCGAATTCGACTTCGATGACTTCAAATTCACCCATGGAGGGGTTTACTCCGGGACGCAGGCTGGCAACCTTCCCTTTTTTCCAGTCCAGCGCCGGAAAGACCAGGCTCTCCCCCACTTTATAATGCCCTTCGGGCAAATACACCGTGCCAATTGAGCGCTGTTGTTTAGCTAGCACTTCACGCTCATTGCGGATGCGCTCATCAACCAAAACCGGAACAAGTTCCTTCTCGGTGAGAGGCGTCTCGTTCTCGAATAAATAGGTGCTGAGGAATTCCAGGTCCTTCCTGCCAAGGGAAAAAGTCTGCCAGTAGTCAGGAGGCAAAGTGAAAGGAACGCTTGCCATAAACTGCCTTCGTATTTTAGATTACCCACAGGGGGTGCATAAACATCGTATGGAACTTCCTGAACAGAATAATTATACCCTACCTTGACAGGCCATCTCGCTTGACTTACGATGGGGCTTGGGGAATTCCTGTGATAAAGAGAAAGATGGGGAGGGTCGGGTGGCCGAAGCCCACCCAACACCCCTCATATACCTCAATGCCACGGCGATTCCAGTGAACCTTTATTAATTACTGCGGAGGTCAGGATGCGCATCGGCATGATGGCAGATGTATATAAGCCGCACGTCAGCGGAATCACCAATTACATTTCCTTGAATAAAAAATATTTGGAACAGGCTGGACACGAAGTCTTTGTTTTTACGTTCGGGGACCTCGACTATCCCGACGAAGAGACAAATATTATCCGCTCTCCGGGTCTGCCGCTGGTGGATACCGGCTATTACTTGAACTTCCGCTACAGCCGCAAAGTGAAAGCGCTGCTCCAGACCATGGACCTGGTCCACGTAAACCATCCGTTCCTGAGCGGACGGCTGGCTCTACGCTATTGCCGCCCGCTGAACATCCCAATTGTCTTCACCAACCACACCCGTTATGATCTGTATGCACAAGCTTACATGCCGCTCCTGCCCGAGGAAATCAGCGCCAGCTTTCTGCAGAGCTACATGCCGCCCTTCTGTACCGCCGTGGACCTGGTCATTTCGCCCTCGCCCGGAATGGCAGATGTTCTACGGAAACTGGGAGTGACCAGCCAGATAGAAGTAGTACCCAACGGTGTTGAATTAGAACGCTACCAGCAGGCTTGTGAAGACTGCCGCCTCGAATTCGGCTTTACGCCGGAGGATATCCTGCTGATCTATTCCGGGCGGCTGGGACCGGAAAAAAGCGTGGACTTTCTTTTGCGGGCGTTTGCAGGCGTGGCCGAGGCTGTGGAAGATGTTCATTTGCTGATCATCGGCGGCGGACCAGAAGAGGAAAGCTTAAAAAAACTGGCTGCCGAAACCGGTGCCGCCGAGCGGGTGCATTTCTTTGGCATGGTCGCTTATGACCAAATGCCGCAATACCTGGCGATGTGCGACGTTTTCGTGACCGCCTCGGTGACGGAAGTACATCCCCTTTCGGT
>CAIQQN010000128.1 GCA_903873975.1 uncultured Anaerolineales bacterium | reverse complement strand
GGTGATGAATCAGGTACTCCAGGCTTCGACCACCAGATTTCCTATGGTACTCAACGTACTCGGCTGAATCCGATGGATACCCCGCGGCTTGCCGCGGGGAGGCTTCATTTACAGCGCGGCTGTTGAGGAAACATTCGAGAAATTCAAACAGGGAGCGGTGAAAGATTACAAGGTCAAATTTTTGTTGTCACCGGACATGAACCATATTGAAGCGAAAGCACTGGATTTTGTCGCTCAATTATATCCCGATATATTCTTGCGTCTTGATAATTATGTCGAAAACAACGGCAATTATCTGGATGAAGCGATCGGCGCTTTTGACCGGGAAATACAATTTTACGTCGCCTATCTGGAGTATATTGCAATACTCAAACGGGCGGGATTGAAATTCTGTTACCCGATAATTACCAATGAAGGCAAGGACGTTTATGCTTATGAAGGATTTGATTTAGCCCTGGCCTATAAACTCATTACCGAACACTCGTCCGTCGTGTGCAATGATTTTTACCTGAAAGACAAGGAGCGGATATTTGTTGTATCCGGTCCGAACCAGGGCGGTAAAACAACCTTCGCCCGCGCCTTCGGGCAGTTGCAGTATCTGGCCAGCATAGGCTGTCCCGTCCCGGGTAGGGAAGCGCAACTCTTTCTGTTCGACAGATTGTTTACGCATTTTGAAAAGGAAGAAGACATCAAAACTCTCCGCGGCAAACTGGAGGATGACCTCGTCAGGATTTACGACATTCTAAACCAGGCCACATCAGATAGTATTATCATAATGAATGAGATTTTCACTGCTACAACATTAAGAGACGCGGTTCTTTTAAGCAAAAAAGTAATGACGAAGATAATAGAACTCGATTTGTTGTGTGTTTGCGTATCATTCATAGATGAATTGGCTTCTTTAAGCGAGAAAACCGTAAGCATGGTCAGCACGATAGTTCCCGAAACACCGGCAGTGCGAACATATAAGATTCTAAGAAGGCCCGCCGATGGACTTGCATATGCGCTATCAATTGCCGAAAAGTACCGGCTTACATACGAGTGCTTGAAGGAGCGCATAGGATCATGAAGGCTTTTCTGATGTATGGAGATCATGATTTTGACCTACAGCGGAAATTACCGTCGAATGAACAGGCACTGACACAAGACCTCGAATTAAACACACTGTTCAAGGCCATGGCGCTTGGTGACAAGTTCTTATTCGAGGTGGCGAAAAAAGCTGTTTTGTCCAGTTTAAACGATCTGGACACAATACGATATCGCCAAAACATTTTTCGGGATTGCCTGAAAAATGCTTCCATTGTCCGGGATATCTACGATATTGCGGTCGAGTCACTTGAAAGACAGAGAAAAGGTTTTTGGGGCTTTACCAGCAGATATCCCGGCTCGATACTGTATGGATCGATAGAAACGTTGGAGATGTTTGTGGGCATGCTTAAGAAACTAAAAAATGTCGCGGATGCACATGCCGATAAATTTGCGTCGGAGGGCTTTACAGCGTTTTTCGCGATGCTCAAGAAAGAACTCGGTGATGAATATTTCGCCAGCGTCCAAAACCATCTAAGGGAACTGAAATTCCGCGACGGAGTATTGATCAGCGCTGAATTGGGGAAGGGCAATAAAGGTACCAATTACATACTTCGTAAACCACATGACACAAAACAGAGTTGGATGAAGCGGATCTTTGGGCCAAAACCGCTAGCCTACACCTTTAATCTCCATCCTCGCGACGAAAGCGGCGCGAGGGCCTTGTCGGAATTAAGAGACCGCGGGATCAACCTTGTTGCCAATGCGCTCGCCCAGTCCACCGATCATATTCTCAGTTTTTTTAACATGGTGCGGACCGAATTGGCCTTTTACGTTTGTTGTTTGAATTTACATGGGCAACTTTCCCAAAAGGGGGCGCCAATGTGCTTTCCCCTGCCTGTGGCTCCCGGCGAACGCAGACATTCTCTCAATGGATTATACGATGTCTGTCTGGCTTTAAGCCTGGAACAAGGAGTTGTGGGCAACGATATGAATGCTGACGATAAGAACCTGGTGGTAATCACAGGCGCCAACCAGGGGGGCAAATCGACTTTCTTGCGAGGCATAGGTTTGTCTCAATTGATGATGCAATGCGGTATGTTTGCGCCGGCCGAGTCTTTCTGTTCCAATCTCTGCGACGGCCTTTTCACGCACTACAAACGGGAAGAGGACGCGACCATGAAGAGCGGGAAACTGGATGAAGAACTCAGCCGAATGAGTCATATCGTAGACAATATAACGTCAAATCCCATGGTGCTATTTAATGAATCATTTGCTGCGACAAACGAAAGAGAGGGCTCGGAGATTGCTAGGCAGATAGTCTGCGCATTATTGGAAAAACGCATCAAGGTTTTCTTCGTCACGCATTTATATGAATTTGCGCATGGTTTTTATGACAAGAAAATGGGAGACGCCATTTTCCTGCGGGCTGAAAGGCAAACCGACGGAGGACGAACTTTTAAATTGATCGAAGGTGAACCACTGCAAACGAGTTATGGCGATGATGTGTATAAGGAGATATTCGGAACAGACAATTAAATTCGGCTCTTCTCCCAAACGTGTGGGTGAAATATAGGGCTGCTTCTCCGAACGTCCTTGCAGGACAAGGGGTTTCGCGATTGCAGCCGCCGGAGAAACGTGGCATGACTTCGGGATGCCAACACACCGACACCTCTGGGATGCGTACCGCTTTCCGGGCTTCCGACCCCTGCACACCGTGGGCGGCATCTTCGGGGACCCCCATGCGCGGGTGGTCCGGCTGCAGCGGCGGGGAAAAAAACGGCCTGCGGCGTCTGTGGGCACGTCCACCGGACCATCTACGATCGGAAGGTGCAGCGCGTCCGCGATCTGGCCTGCGGGGGCTGGCGCATCTACCTCGACGTGGAGATCCGGCGGGTGGCGTGCGCGGAGTGTGGCCTGGTGAAGCAGGAGCGCCTGCCGTGGCTGGCCGACACGCCGGGCTACACCAAGCGCTTCGCCTTCGCCGTGGGCCGGCGCTGCCGGGCGACGTCCCTCCGGGATGTGGCCAAGGAGTTCCACCTGGACTGGAAGACGGTCAAGGCGCTGGAGATGCAGTATATGCGGGAGCAACTCCGCCGGGCCGGGACGCCCGCCCCGCGAGTGATCGGCATTGATGAGATCTCGATCCGGAAGGGGCACACCTACCGGATCGTGGTGAGTGACCTCGTGCGCCACCGCCCGATCTGGTTCGGGGGCATCGACCGGTCCGAGGCGAGCCTGGCGAGCTTCTACGCGTGGCTGGGGCCGCAGAAGAGCCAGCGGATCCGCCTGGCGGTGATGGACATGTGGAAGGCCTTCCGCAAGGCCACGACGCGGCATGCGCCGCAGGCGAGTATTCTGTTCGACAAATTCCACATCCTGCGCCATCTGGGGGAGGCCCTGGATAAAGTCCGAAAGAGCGAGTACGCCCGGCTGAGCGGCCAGGACCGCCGGTTTATCAAAGGGCAGAAGTACACGCTCCTCTCGCACAAGGCCAACCTCACCCTCGACGGCCGGCGGGCCCTGCGGACCCTGCTGCAGGCCAACAAGCGGTTGCATACCGCCTATCTGCTCAAGGAGTCCTTCGGGCAGCTCTGGGACTACCAGACCGAGGGCTGGGCCCGGCGGTTCTTTGAGCAGTGGCGGGCGGCGCTCAAGTGGCAGCGACTGGAGCCCTACCAGAAGTTCGCCGCCATGATCGACCGCCACTGGGACGGCATCGCGGCCTACTGCCACCCCGAGAACAAGGTGGCCCTCGGCTTCGTGGAGGGGCTGAACAACAAGATCCGGGTGCTTCAACGCCGTGCCTATGGCCTGCGGGATGAAGAGTACCTGCGGCTCAAGGTGCTCACGTGCATGCTGCCCGAGCTCTGAAACCGTCACAATCTACCCACACGTTTGGGAGAAGAGCCT
>CAIQQN010000127.1 GCA_903873975.1 uncultured Anaerolineales bacterium | reverse complement strand
GCACCATGCGGTGGGACTCGTCCGCGACAGCGTGACGTGGAAGGGGTGCGGCCCGCAGGAATGTGATGACAATCCCTTCTTCGCCGGTGAGTTGGAGCCATGTATCAACGGACAGGTTGGGGCAGTCGGCGCGTACTTCGATCAGGACATCCGGGGCATCGTTTCCCGACTTCTCGCCGAACAATTACCTGACGGTGGCTGGAACTGCGAAGCAGTCAACGGCTCGACGCGGTCGTCGTTCAACACCACGATATGCGTTTTGGAAGCCCTGCTTGAGCACGAGCTGCACATTGGGAGCAGCCCGGAAGTAACCGCGGCTCGTCTCCGCGGGCAGGAGTACCTCCTTGAACGCCGCCTCTTCCGCCGTAGGTCGAGCGGCGAGGTGATTGAGCAAGATCGCAAAGGTGGTTCCGCGTGGAGCCGCTTCGCTTTCCCAACATGGTGGCACTACGATGTGTTGCGGGGTCTCGAGTACCTGCGCCGCGCTGGTGCAGCACCAGATGAACGCATGGCTGAGGCGATCGACCTAGTCGAGTCCAAGCGTGATGGCGACGGTTGTTGGCAGCTCGAGGTCCTGTACCCCGGTCAGATGCCGGTCGAGATCAACGAAGGCGAGAACCAGCCGAGCAGGTGGAACACTCTCCGCGCCTTACGAGTGTTGGACTGGTATTCAGCACAAGACTAATGCCAATGGAAGGAGACTGGCAACTGCCCTAACTAGACTGTTCAATGTCACTACCTATAATGAGGTAGCCTAACAAAGCGTGCACTGGACAGGTGGGATCCGTCGCCATTTACGAGCATTTTTCTGGCTTCGAGTTTTCTCAGTTCCCGAGCAGAGTCTGCGCTGACCTGGCTGCTGCTGAGCCTTACTGTTGGTGTGGCAGCCTCTAACATAGTGACAATGGACTCTCGCCACTAATGCAATGCATTATCCCGATTGACTTCGTCAAAACGACCTTTTTGCAGTAGAGTCAAGCCTGGTATTTACCAGGAGGAGGAAGGACCATGCTAACACTTCAACAAAACGGAAACGCGCTTCGACGATGCGTTGACCTCTTCAACCAACGAACTGTAGAGTGGGTCGATACCTGCTTCGCGGAGAACGCAGAGTGGATCGAATTACCAATACCTGGGATATCAAGAGGCCGCCAGGGGGACCGGGCGTTCTTGCGCGAGACGGCTGAGCGCATCCTCAGCCTGTACCCCGACCGGCAGATGAGCATTCGGAATCTCGTTGCCCAGGGTGAACAGGTGGTTCTGGAACTGGAGTGGCAGGGTACAGCGGCGGCAGCAGTAGGTGGCTTGAATGTTGGGGACAAGATTCGTTTTCGAGTAGCGTCGTTCTTCACGCTGGTAGATGGCTTGATAGTGAGGCAAACGGACTACTGCATTCCAATCCCGGGCGAAGCCGCGCGCCATTGAATACCCGTGTCAATGGATATCAAAGCGCAGCCCACCGAATCCATTGGACAGCGGCTGCGCCGCTCGAAACCGAGGTGCTTTTTCTGAAACGGCGCGAAAATACAGTGAATCTCGTCGGTCCCACCGTCGATCCAAACCGTTCGCGGTGAAAGGAGAAAATTGCGATGTCACTCTTTGGTGTTCATTCTGAAGTTGGTAAACTTCGTAAAGTGCTTGTCCACCGGCCGGAGCTTAGCCTGCAGCGGCTTACTCCCGCAAATTGCGCCGAACTGCTGTTTGATGATGTGCTCTGGGTGGAACGCGCCCAGTTGGAGCATGACCAGTTTGTGGAGGTGATGCGCCTCCGCGGCGTGGAAGTGTTCTACGTGCTGGACCTGCTCGCCGAGACCCTGCAGGCCAGCCAGGAGGCCAAACGCCTCGTGATCGAGCAGGTCGCGACCGAATACACCGTTGGCTGGTCGCTCGTGGATGAGATCCGCCAGTTCCTGTGGGGCCTCAGTCCCGATTTTCTCGCCAGGCATTTGATCGGCGGGTTGACTGCCGGTGAATCCGGCATCGATTGGGGAAAATTTGGGAAGATATCCCTCCATGCCGCCGCTCTGGAGGAAATGAACACCTTCCTCCTGCCTCCGCTGCCCAATACGCTCTTCACCCGTGACTCCTCATGCTGGATTTACGAGGGCGTCTCGGTCAACCCGATGTACTGGCCAGCGCGCCGCAGGGAGTCGCTCAATCTGTATGCCATCTACCACTACCATCCCATGTTCAAGAACGCCGGTTTCGAATTTTGGTATCCCAATGCCTCAGACGGCGAGTTCAATATGCAAAACTTTGGGCGTTCCTCCATGGAAGGGGGTGACGTACTGCCGATCGGGAACCGCACCGTTCTGATCGGAATGTCTGAACGCACCCAGGGAAGCATGATCGAACAGATTGCCGAAGCGCTTTTCTCCAAAGGCAGCGCCGACCGCGTCATCGCCTGTGTGATGACCAAGGACCGCGCCCACATGCACCTCGATACGGTTTTCACCATGCTCGACCGCGACAAGGTCACGATTTATCCCAAGGTTGTCGACCAGGTGCGGGCCATCAGCCTGCGCCCCGGTAAAAAAGCCGGTGACTTCCATGTCACGGTGGAGAAGGATATGCTCTCGGCCGTGGCGGACGCGCTTGGGGTCCGGAAATTGACCGTGGTCAAGACGGGTGGCGACCAGTACCAGATGGAGCGCGAGCAGTGGGATGACGCTAATAACACGATCGCCCTGGAACCGGGCGTGGTGGTCTCGTACGAGCGCAACACGCACACGATCGCCAGGATGCGCCGCGCGGGCGTGGAGGTCATCACCATCCCGGGTTTTGAACTTGGCAAAGGCCGCGGCGGCGGTCATTGCATGACCTGCCCGCTCTTGCGCGATGCGATTTAATGCTTCTAACGCCCCGCCTCACTAAAATATCCAAGAATCCGCCTGCGAAGGCGGATTTATTGTTCTCTATTTCGCCTTTGCCGCATCCAACCGGCACCAGGCATACAGCGCATCGTAGACTTCAAATTGGTATTCCAGGTTTTCTAGGTCTTCCGGGAAACGCAGGCTGTACCCTGATGCGATTGCTTCCAGGCCGCGGGCGATAGGTTCTTTGTCAATATCTTCCGACACATCCGCCGCGTGGACGATCTTTGCCAGGCGCAGCAGGCCCGGTTCTTTCAGCCCATACTTCAAGATAATGGACTCAAACGAGCAGCGCCCTTCATGGTGGCCAAGTTCAACTCCCGGCGCGTCGAAAGGAATGGCACCGGTCTCGTTGGCCACCTTCTCGATCTGGGTGGCAGGCACGAACAGGAACTCTGCCTCGCTATCCACAAAGCGGGTGATCAGCCAGGGGCAGGCCACGCGGTCAACGTGGACGTGGGAACGGGTGATCCATTTCATGGTTTTCTCCTTGTTGGGGCACGGCGACGCCGTGCTCTATGCTTCTTCTTCCGGCGGTTTGAGCCTCTTGAAGTTTCGGTACAGCACCAAGTCGTAGATGATCTTCAACCCCCCGCACAGGTAGAACGGGACGCTGAACAGCCCGGGGATGGAGATCAGCAGTCCGCTCAGGGACGGGGAAAGCGCCGCGCCCACCGACCGGGCGATGGTCGTCACGCCCGAAGCGGCGGAACGTTCATCCGGCGCCACGACTGCCATCGTGTAGGATTGGCGGGTCGGCACATCCATCTGCGAGATGGAGAAGCGTGCCAGCAGGACGGCGATTGCCAGCGGCAGGCTGGGCATCAGCGGGACCAGCATCAGGAAAATGCTGGACGGGATGTGGGTATAGACCATTGTGTTGATCAGTCCGAACTTCGCCGCGATGCGCGCCGCCAGCAAGGCGGATATCCCCGCTAAAATATTCGCCCCGAAGAAGATGCTGCCCAGCACGCCCTCGTCCACCCCGAAGCGGGCATGGAACCAGTAGGCCATCAGGCTCTGGATGACCAGCCCGCCAGCG
>CAIQQN010000126.1 GCA_903873975.1 uncultured Anaerolineales bacterium | reverse complement strand
TGGGACAAGCCGCCGAAGCTCCTTCCCTGCTATAATACTTCTGCACCTTGCTGCCCGCCATTGCACTCCTCTATGTTGCGCTTCCGGCCTGACCATGATGGTTGCTGATGTATGACCATCAAGGAGAATAGCGATGATCACAACTCAGGAAGATTACCTGAAAAGCCTGAGGGGGATGAAGAAGCGGATCTTCATGTTCGCGGAAGAGATCAAGAACTATGTTGACCACCCAATGATCCGGCCATCGTTGAATGCGGTGGCAATGACCTATCAGCTTGCCAATGACCCGGCCCATCGTGAGCTGATGACGGCTGAATCCAATCTGACCGGCCAGCGCATTAATCGTTTTACCCACCTGCACCAGGGCACACAGGACCTGGTCAACAAGATCAAGATGCAGCGTTTGCTTGGCCAGTGTACGGCCTGCTGTTTCCAACGCTGCGTGGGGATGGACAGTTTCAATGCGCTTGACGTGGTCACTTACCAGATGGATCAGGAATTGGGCACTCATTACAACCCGCGCTTCCGCAAGTATCTTGCCCACGTGCAGGAGGAAAACCTTGTGGTGGATGGCGCCATGACGGATCCAAAAGGGGACCGGAGATTATCTCCATCCCAGCAGGCGGATCCCGATCTCCATTTGCGCATAGTCAAAGAAAATAAAGATGGGATTTTTATCCGCGGTGCCAAGGTTCATCAGACCGGGGCGGTCAATTCGCATGAGATCCTGGTGATGCCCACCCGCAGCCTGAAGGAAGTTGACCAGGATTATGCCGTTGCCTGCGCAGTCCCTGCTGATGCGGACGGGCTCATCTATGTGGTTGGCCGCCAGGCCAGCGATACCCGGAAACTGGAAGGCGGCAGGATCGATGTCGGCAATTACCGTTTTGGCGGTCATGAAGCGGTCATCATTTTCCAGGATGTTTTCATTCCATGGGAATCGGTTTTCATGTGCCGGGAAACCTGCTATGCCGGCAGCCTGGTGGAGCTATTTGCAGCCCACCATCGGGCAAGTTATGGTGGCTGCAAGGTGGGCGTGGGCGATGTCCTGATTGGTGCAGTACATGCACTTGCCAGGGTGCAGGGGACGGAACAGGCTTCTCATATCAGGGACAAGCTCGCCGAGATGGTGCATCTCAATGAAACCCTCTACGCCTGTGGGCTGGCGACATCGTACGAAGGGATAAGATCAGATTCTGGCACATACATGATCGATGCGCTTCTTGCCAACGTCACAAAGTTAAATGTCACCCGTTTCCCCTATGAAATTGCCAGGATCGCCCAGGATATTGCCGGCGGCTTGCTGGTCACGCTGCCCTCCGAGAAGGACTTCAACCATCCAGAGATAGGCCCGCTGTTGCAAAAATACCTGGTTGGATCAGCTGAATTCCCCACCGAGTGGCGGCAGCGCCTGTTGCGGTTGATCGAGAATATAACTCTCGGGGCGGGTGGAGTGGGCTACCTGGTCGAATCCATGCACGGAGCCGGATCGCCCATGGCCCAGCGCATCATGCTCACGCGCCTGGCGGATATGGGTGCCAAGGAAGCAATTGCCTTGAAAATCGCCGGCCTGGTTCAAGCAGGTGGAGAGAAGGAGGAAGCACTATGAGCGATATTGTTTTCGAGCAGTTGGCAGACGCCCTGGATAAACTTCCCAATGGTTTTCCCCGCACACCTTCGAAGGTCGAGATCAAGATCCTGAAGAAGATCTTCTCACCCGAGGAGGCCGCCCTGGCGAGCCAGCTTACCGGCTCTTTTGAACCGATCGACGGTCTTGCCAAACGGAATGGCTTGCCTGTCGAGCAAACCCGCAAACAGCTGCTCAACCTGGCGCGGCGCGGCGTGCTCTGGTTCGACACCGGGAATGGGAAACCGCTTGTCAGGCTGGCGCCCTTTGTCGTCGGAATCTACGAGTCCCAGGTGGAACTGGTGGATCACGAACTGGCCCAGCTCGTCGAAGATTATATGGCGCACGGCGGAGCGCAGGGGATCATGAAACCGCAGCCTGCCATCCATCGCGTGGTCCCGGCCCAGGGTGCGGTGAAGACTGAATGGGTGCTGCCCTATGATGACGTCCGGGCGATCCTGCTGTCGTCCAAAACGTTTAACGTCCGCGATTGCATCTGCCGCCTCCAGCAGGACCAACTTGGCAGCCGCAAGTGCGATTTTCCGCTCAATATGTGCCTCAATTTCTCTGATGAGGAGCGCGCCGCCCGTCCTGGAGATATTACCCGGGAAGAGGCCCTGGCGATCCTGGAGAAGAGCGAGGAAATTGGCCTGGTGCATACGGTCAGCAACGTGATGCAGGGGGTGGGCTACGTCTGCAATTGCTGCGGATGCTGCTGTGTCCTCCTGCGCAGCATCACTGAATTGGGTATCGAAGACTCGGTGGCCTATGCCAACTACTTTGCGGTGATCGATCCCGAGATCTGCGCTGCTTGCGGTGACTGCATCCAACGGTGCCAGGTGCATGCTATCTCGGAAGGTGAGGATGTCTCGCTGGTGGACAGGGATCATTGCATCGGCTGTGGGCTGTGCGTCACAGGCTGCACCAACAATGCGGTTCATCTGGAGCGCAAGCCGGAGAGTGAGATCATCCATCCGCCCGCGGATTTCGCCGTCTGGGAGCAGATGCGCCTGGAAAACCGGGGGTTGAGCACTTAAGGACTATTTTTAACCCCTTGACTTTTCTGGTCAAATATACTATACTAATTTTAGATTAATTGTCCAAATATAGAAAGCTCAACCGAAGGTTGAGGACCGGTCAAGCGATTTTACATGAGTGTAGTGAAAAAAACGGTCGTTCCTCTCTATTCATATCATGCAACTAAAAAAGGAGATCCAATATGTACATCCACGCTAACGAACTTCCGCAAATGTTCTTCATGTTTCTCTCTTTCTTATCGTCCTTTTGCGGTCAACACAACACTTCAGGGTAAAGATACCGGTGTACCCAGTCCAGCCCGCCAGATTGAACTGGCGGGTTTTTTGATTCCCCGGGAAAACCTTTTTCCCTCTTTTCTCTTTTTTTCCCACCTCCCAGTTTTTTAACTACTTGGCTTTACTTACCAAATGTCCTATACTAATAATAGCTCCATTGTTCACAAATCGGGCGCGCACCGATCAAACTCCTAACGACCGGTTCGGCGAGATGAGCGTCAAATACGGCTGTTTCGTCGCCAAGAAGCGCCGAAGCTCCTTTTCGGGGAGGGGCCGGGGTAGGTCTGAAAACTTGTACTTTGTGAAGGTCTTGTGCCTGCCAAAGCGCAGGATTGATACGCTATTATTTATATTTCCGGTTTTGAGTATTATTGGGGCTTTCAGGATGGATAAATTTCCTTAAGGAAATTCTTTAAAGCCGGCATATACCCGTCAAAACGGGTGCGGCGGATATCGTGACTGGCGCCTTCCAGGTGGACTACTTTTACCTTGTCGTTCACACTTGCAGCCTTTTGCGCGGATTCGGTGGAGACGATCGACATCTTTTCCTTGTCTCCAATGAATAACAAGACCGGCACGCTGATCTTTCTGAAACCTTCAAACGGATCGGCTATCTCCATGCCCATGGAAGTCATTGAATTCAAGAAATTGAAGCTCACCCGTTCCTTGGAATTCACCCAGGGGATGATCTCATCATCGGGATAGGTCGGAGATGCCTTTCTTGCCATGCGGGTTGCAATGAACTTTGGCAGGAGTTTGAAGATGCGCATGAATTTAGCCATCATCTTGCCGACATCCTCTGCCTTGATTTCCTGTTTCCCATCCCCGAATTTCTCTCCGGGGAGGATGATGGGCGGGTCCTCCAGGAATATGCCCCGGGTCATCTCCGGATGGACGGCTGCAAAATTCATGGCAGTGTCCGCGCCCATGGAGTGACCGCCGACCACCGGGCGATCCAGTCCCAATGCCTGGATCAAACCAGCCAGGTCGGCAACCCGTTGCGCAGTGGAATAGTCCCCTTTTCCACTGTCTGTTTTCCCGTGGCCGCGGGCATCCACCATGATCACGTCGTAATCGCTTTCCAATTCCTTGACCACCCGCGTCCAGCATAAACCGTCATCCCCTGCTCCGTGGTTGAAGATCACCTTCGGTTTCTCCCCTCCCGTCCGGTAAAAGTGGATTCTTAATCCATTTGAATTTACGGTTCCATCTGGCCATCTTGCCATGTTGATCTCCTATTGTTATGTTGATAAAGAAATTATATGCGTTTCATGCTCTCTTGTCCGGCATGATTATACCCGCTGGGGTTAACTCCCCGCCAGTGGTAGTAAAAAAGACGCCCACCGTTGATATTTCCGCATACTAGATTGGTGCTTGAATTCATAAATTTATAATGCTATAATTTATCCAATCAAATGTTTGTCTGAAAAATAGTTGGGACTTCGATCAAGACTTATTCATTGTCGCTTGCCCTCTGGGATAAGGTCTTGGCAATCATTGAAACGAAACCGTCCTCAACAGGTTTCGTTTCCTTTTTGCGCGTCTATATTAGGATACCTGAAAAGCTTGACCACCCGCTTCACTGCCATTTTCCTAAAAGGATTCTTCGCGTATGGAAACCGTCAGGTCCGCTGTTGAATCCAAGATCTAGCCAAAAAGGAGATGCCACAACATGAACGTTCAAACTTCCAAAGGTCTAAGGATAACCATCCTGGTCTATACCATCTACTCGGTGCTCTATGGTTTGATCCATGTGGTTAGCCCAGAGACAGTGGGTGCAAAGGATCCGGCCATCGAGCGAATACTTGGAGCAGCGGTGCTCGCCTTTGCGCTTGGTGCCGGGTTGGCGTACCTGGAAAGAGCCTGGGATAGAGTCAAGATCATGGTTCTGGTGCAAGCCGCCTGGATGATCCTATATACAATCACCATGGCTTGGGGTCTCTTGGTTGGAGGGATAACTGCTGACGCCTGGATTCCCACCATTATCGGAGCTGTTTTCGCTGTCTTATTAACAACCCTCTACATTCGTGAGGAGAGGATCAAGAGATAGAAAGGGCGGATTTTTGGCCTTGCTTTCCATAGGATGCCTGTTAGAGTGGCCAGAAAGAACCAGCTCAAATTCAAGGCCCTGGCTGAGGCCTGAAGGAGGTTATTGATATGATCGGAATCTGGAAAGCCTATTCTGATGTGTATTTGGTTGTCGTCGGGGTGGTTACGTTGATCACCTTCGGCATCCCGCTCATGGTGGTCCCAATGCGCTGGGCCCGGGTTTTCCGCTGGGAAGTGCCGAAGCCTGAGAAGCTGGTCGTGTTCTTTGGGCGTACGTTGGGTATCTTCCTTTCTGTGATCGCCATATTCGCTTTCAAAGCAGCCGGCTCTCCGCTGGCCAAGCCGTTCTTTTTCGAACTGATGCTCTGGCTTTTTGTAACCATGCTTGCCCTGCATGCTTACGGCGCGATCCGAAAGACCCAGCCAATTACGGAGACCATGGAAATCGTGTTGTGGATTGTCCTGATCGTGGCAACGTTTTGTTTCTATCCTGTATAAGTCAGCAGAGAATGCTAAACTGGAAGGAGATGAAAAGCATATGGTGTCATCCATCGTAATTATTACTGCCATTGAGTCTGGCCTTGGATTCCTTCTAACCAGCACAATTCTATACCTGGTGCTATCTCGCAGGAGAAAGGCATATCATTATCTCTTTGCAGCCTTCCTGTTCGTCTGCCTCTTCTGGGATCTGGGCACCTTCCTGCTCATGATCAGAAATAATCATCTAAACGAACTGGAGACCATTGGTTACATCATTGGAATTCCGTGCGGATTTATTCCGATCTTGATCTTTCATTTTGCATGCCAATACACGGGGCGACCAATTAAATGGGCGATTGTACTCGGTTGGGTTTTGACTATGATCTTCTTCGTCATGGGCTTTTTTGGGCTGGGTTGGGCGGTGGAAGGAGTTTATACCTATGCTTGGGGGAATATATTCAAAGTTGCTTCCAATGTGGGGGGAATCTTTACTATGGTATTCTGGTTAACATTTAACCTGTCTGCGTGCTGGCTGTTATTCAAAGGCGCAAAAAAAGCGGCTTCACGCCTTGAACGGCGGCATTACCTGTATATTCTGACGGGCTTCCTGGTGATCACATTCGCAATCGTGAAAGTTGGTGTGGTCATGGGGGTCAATATCCCGATCATACTGCCGTTGGGGATGTTCCTGGTTGATGTCTTTAATGCGATCATCGGTCTGGCAATAATCAAGGACAGGCTTTTCGACATTACCGTGATCATCAAGAAGGGCACCCTGTATTCCATCCTGGCGGCACTGCTCATATTCATTTATAGTTTCTCTGAACATATGCTCGTCACCTATATCGGAGAGACATTTACCAAGTATTCCACACTGGCACATTTCATCTCCATTGCGGCCGGGATCGCCATTTTGATTCCTGTAAAGAATCGCCTTGAGCGATTAATGGAACGGTATTTCGCACATAAGAAATTGGAGTTCTAGGTAATTGCACCATGAAATACGCCTGGCTTCTCCTTCTCATTCTCCTGGTCGCCTCCTGCGCTCCCGGCGGCGATAAAACCACGCCGGCCTTCACCTCCATGCCAACCTTCACAGCCTCCTTCACGCCCTCACTGACCATGACCTTGACGACCACCTTCACTCCCTCCTCAACATTCACGTTTACTCCAACCTCAACGTTCACGCAGCCTCCCACCTTCACCCCCACGCGGATTTACATCCCTCCCACCTTCACCCCTTCTGCTGAAAACCAACCGGTCTGCACTCCCACCCATCTATTCTGCGGCGACCCCACCACCGTGGTCAGCGGCGCCCTCATCTGTGACCATCTGGATATTTTCACCCTCGCCAATGTATTTGGGGAGCGTTGCGCCGCCGACCCGTCCTTGCTGGATCAGCAGGGTTGGGTCTGTGAGCTTTACACCTGCTATGTTCCCTGCGGCGGCACCTATCCCGCTGTCTTTCGCTGCACTTCAGACGGCAATCCATAACCGGCGCCTGTGCAGGTTATTATCTCCGCCCCCCCATCATCTATAACCTGATTACCTGGTCATTAATTCCGCCCTCCCCATTCTCCACTCCTCGATCGTAACCCACCCACCGCGGTCACGAGCGGTTGCAAAGCATATCATTCCCCGGAGGGACATTGTACCCGACGGGTATCCACGGTACGTAGCGGAGGGGACGGAGCTGGCTGCCTCTCCTGTGGTCTTTGTGGGTTTCGCTGGAGCCGATGTTACCCGTTCTTGGTTATTACCCAGCATAATAATCTAAACCATCAAAGCCAGGAATCTCTCTATATCATACGTGGCAGACTGTGCGGCAGGTGCCACACGCCGCGACACACCTAAGTACTGATCAAAGCCATGAACGGTATCGGGAATCTCAATATAGACTGAAATAGTCCCAGCTTTGCAAAGGGCTTGATGTAAACGACGACCATGGGACGCGTCGATAACAAAATCATTCTCGTCGAATATCTGTAATGTGGGTGGACAATGTGGTCCTACGTGAACAATCGGTGAGGCACATCGATAGACATCCGGTATTTCCTTTAGTGTACCGCCAAGTAGATAAACTAGTAATAAAGCACCTCCCGGCATATTGGCGTGACGATAGGCAGGAAATGCCCGACTGCGGGTCATGAACTTTTCCAGCCAGGTCTTGTCGTGAATACGTGGGAGTAAGTCGTCCGTTATTTGCGAACTGTATTCAGGTTGTTTTCGGGTCGATTGACCGTACTCCTGAAAAAAAGTGCTTAGATCAGTCATTCCAAACATTGAGACAACTGCCCGTATTGACATGTCAGCCGTTGGAGAAACAGCCTGAAATGCCGGGTGAGCAGGAGCATATGCAGCCAGTAAAGCCAGGTGCGCCCCTCCCGAGACCCCCATCAGCACAATTCGATCTGGATTGATCTCATATTCCGCTGTGTGGGATTTCATCCAGACAATCGCCTGTTTTACATCTCCGAGCATACGATTCAAGCCGGCTCCTGGTGTGAGGGAATAAGCAACATCCATGATCACATGCCCCTGACTCGCTAATCTACGGAATAAGGGTTGTGTAAAGAGATCCTTGTCAAATGCTTGCCATGCCCCGCCGTGAAAGTAAAGGAGCGCCAAACCTGTGCGCGGAGTGCCAACCGGGGGTTCCCAAATATCACACAGTAACGATTCGTCCGTTGTACCGGATTTGCCAAGATTCACATCACGCTGCCCGGGTACAACTGGTGATGCAGGTTGGATGAAACGATAACGCTTTGACCACAAGCGCGTCCTCAAGTCCGGGGGTATGCGCTCCTGCCAATCATTGCCGAAGGCCTGCGCGAAAAGGTCATGTGGCCTGGTGACAATGATCGTGTGGCGCACACACAGAGCAGCGCCAAGTACGCCTGCCAATATCGCACTGAAATCCCCGGACACCCATCCAAGCAGTGCTCCCAAACCGCCTGTCAGGGCAAGGAATGGAGCCCAGGCGCTCGCCCATAATTTTGGCAGCCACATTACTCCTCCCATAACCCCGGAAGGGGATTTAAACAATGTGAAAAGACTAAAAAATAATGATAAGTAACTGAGAGTTTTCGATAAATAATCTATTGTTATCATTGCTTGTCTTTTCTCAAAGTATTAGCTTATCACGAGCCAACGATGATTAGGTAAGAAAAACTTGCATATCATACTCTTTTAGCATAGTATATGATTCTTTCCAGGTTGGTCAACGACCATGGAAAATTGGTTGTTCCATCTTGTTACCACCCTTGCCGCTCTTTTCTTCACCGAACCTGAAGACTGTCAGCCAGTCTTTGGATTAAACCTTTTGGTAGCCGAAACCAGAGAGAGAAGCAAATCGATATCCACTGGTTTCGTTAACACGGTTTTGATCCCTTCTTTCATCCCCTGCTGGATCAGTTCATCGGCCGCATAAGCCGTCATCAAGATCGTGGTGAGTCGGGGGTGGATCTTCCTGGCCTCCCGGTGGAGCACTACTCCATTCATTTCCGCCATGATGACATCGGTTACCATGATATCCACCCGATGATCGCGCAGGATCGCCAGTGCTTCTTTTCCAGAACGAGCCTCATGGACGATAAATCCCTCGAAATCCAGGACATCCGCCATGGTTTTTGCCATGGACGGGTTATCATCCACCACCAGAACGGATAAAGTTTCGCTCATTTCTGTGCCCACTGCCTACTGGCGACTGCTCCCTATTCTCTTTTCTCTGCTCACTGTTCTCTGGATGGGCAAATACAGCTTGAAAGTGGATCCTGTGCCCACCTCGCTCTTCACCTCGATCAGCCCGCCGTTGGCCTCGGCCAGTTTCTGGCTGACTGCCAGTCCCAGCCCGATGCCTTTGACCTTGGTGGTGAAGAGCGGCTCGAAGAGTTTTTTCATATTCTCAGGGGAAATGCCGGAGCCGGTATCCTTCACGGCGATCCCCACCATTTTCTTCTGCCGGCGAGCCGAGATGGTCAGCTTGCCTTCCAAATTCATCGCCTGGCAGGCATTGGTCACCAGGTTACCCAGCACCTGCTCCACCTGGCGCGGGTCGGCATAAACGTTCGGGATATCGTCTGGCAGTTCAAGTTTCAACTTCACCGCTGGAGGAACCGGAAAACGTTCCAAAGTGCGACGCACCAACTTGTCAACCGAGACCTGCTCCCGTTCCGCAGAAATGACCCGGGCGAAATCCAGCAGGTCGTTGATGATCTTCTCGGCGTTGTGCACCTCCTGCTCGATCATGGCATGGTGCTCCTTGATCTTCTCGCTCGCCTCCGGCTGGACAAGCTTCAGGTAATAGATGGAAGTGTTGATTACTCCCAATGGATTGCGCAGCTCATGGCCCACCCCTCCCGCCAGTTGCCCCAGCGTGGCCAGTTTCTCCTTGCGTACCAGTTGCTCCTGTGCCTGGCGTAGTTCGCGCGTCCGTTCTTCCACCCGCTGTTCGAGGCTGGTGTTGAGTTGGCGGATCTGCTCTTCCACCTGCTTGCGACTGATCGCAATGGCAACCTGTGTAGAAACGAATTCCAGCATGTGTTGCTCGCGTTCGCCGTATGCCCTCGGATCGGTAAAGTGCTGAACCACCATTGCACCGATGGTTTTGCCTTCGACCACCAGCGGCACTCCCAGCCAGATTGCAGATGGCACCCCCAATAGTTTCACTTCCCCCTTGCGTTCCAGTTCGTCATGCACTGCCTGTGTACATAACAGGGATTTACCTGTCCTCAAGACATAGGCGGTCAATCCCTTCCCGGGTTGGATCCCATCCACAGATGGCTCATCTGCGGCATCCTTGAAATAGGGAAATCGGAGCAGGTCTTGAGCTTCATCGTAAAGGGTGATATAGAAATATTCAGCCGGCATCACCGACGAGATGATCTGGTGGATTTGAGGATAAAGTTCATTCAGGGTGCTGGTTGTTTCGGCAGCCGCGGCAATCTGATAGACTGCCTCCTGGAGAGTTTGCGTCTGCTTGCGCTCGGTGATGTCGCGATTCATGCTGATATAGCCTGTAATTTGCCCGCTCTTATCGCGGAGTACTATCGAAGACATCTCGACGGGTATACGTGTTCCATCTTTGAGTACCTGTGTCGCTTCTCCTCGCCAGTGGCCCATTTCTGCTATCCTGCGCCTCATATCGTCTGCATCCACCGAGGACCATTCGGTTCGGAAGATTTCCAGTCCGTTCCGCCCAAGAACTTCCTCTGCCTTCCAGCCATAAAGAGCCTCGGCAGCCGCGTTAAAGGCGGTCAGCCGGAATTGGCTGTCAGAGGCGACGATGGCATCATTCACATTTGCCAGTAGAGCGGCCTGGTAGCTTAATTGCTCTTCCGACCACTTGCGCTCTGTGATATCGCGACCGACCCCTACCAGCCCGATGACCTTTCCCTGGTTATCTCGCAGGGGAACCTTGGAGGATAGTACCCAGACCCGCTTGCCCTGGGGATCGAGTCCGGGTTCTTCAAGATTGAGCATGGATTCTCCGGATTCAATGACCGACTTGTCAAGAGCCCAGTAGCTCTCTGCCAGTTCAGACGGATAAGTGTCCAAGTCCGTCTTTCCAATGACATCTTCCATCGTTTTTCCCCCGCAGGCTTGCCAGTCTGCAATGTTGGATAGGACTTTACGGCCTTGAACATCCATGACGTAAACGCGGTCTGGTAGATTGTCAATCAGCGTCCGCAAGAGGATCCGTTCCTCTTCCAGTTTCTCTTCCGCCCGCTTACGCTGGATAACCGAAGTCAACTGCTCAGCGATGATCTCCAAACGCCGCAGGTCATCTTCGGAGAACACTTCCCGGCTGCCAACATCCAGCGTGCCGATGATTTCTTCTCCGGTAATTAAAGGCACGATCATTACAGATTTTTGGCCTATGATCTTGACCAAGGTGGGCAGTAGCTTCTTGATGCGGGTACTTACTTTCACACCCAGCGGCACCGCTTCAATATATCCAACAAACATATCCTGGATTAGCCTTGGATCGGTGACCAGTTGAGCCTGCCTGCTTTCCAGCACCTGGCGGAACGGGTGCGCCTTTTGCAGGTCATGTTCGATGGCAGGGAGGGTGAGGCCTAATATTTTTTCAATTATGCCTATCGTTCCTACATCCAGTGCCATGTTCTGCATCACTAGCCGGCTGTGGTCGGCGTTGAATAGATGGATGGTGGCTCCCATACTGCTAAAGAGACCTTTGACGTTCTCGGAGATCAGGTTGATGATAGCCGCCAGGCTCTCGCCGTGGTTGGCAGCTGCGTTGATGGCGTTCAGGAGGGTCAGGTCTTCATGGCGCTTGCGCACCTCTGCCTCCGCCTGCTTGCGCTCGGTGATGTCACGGATGATCGTCACTCTGGCTTGGTGTCCTTCATAATGGATCGACCTGGCACAAATTTCAACCGGGAAAACGGATCCATCCTTTTTCATGGCCAGATGTTCATAGGGACCTTCAATTCCGGCTCTTATATTCGCATTCACGAGATCACGCGACTCAGGCGCAACGAAATTTATGGGTCTTAACCCGATCATTTCATCCGGATCGTACCCCAGCATGCTGACTATTTGGGGATTGGCGTCCACTATTTTCCCTTGATCGCTGATTACTATCCCCTCAGAGGTGGCAGATGACAATCTGTAAAAGCGCTCCTCGCTCTCCCGCAGCGCCTCTTCCGATTGCTTGCGTTCGGTGAGGTCATGAACGATGGAATAGAGCAGGGATTTTCCCTTTAGCGCCAGGGGTCCGCTGTAGACCTCCACATCGCGGATGGAACCATCCGCCCGGCGGTGTTTGAAGATAAAATGATTGCGCTTTTCCGTGCGCGACAATTGCATCTCCGCATGAACCTCTTCGGTTGTCAACGTATTGATCTCGTCAATATTCTTTTTCAGCAGTTCTTTATGGTTCCAGCCATAATAGGTGGCTGCGGCGGGATTGGCGTCCACGATGGTGCCGCTGTCTGGGTCAATGATCAGCATGGCCGCATGGTTGTTTTGGAATAAATTCTTGTATCGTTCTTCGCTCTCTCGCAGGGCTTCCTCAGCCTGCTTGCGCTCGGTGATGTCACGCCCCGAAGAGAGCGCTCCGATAACGTTTCCGCTTTCATCCTTGAGCGCCCGGCACCACCATGCGAGTAGTCGCTTTTGTCCTTCTTTATTCCGCTGCCAGCTTTCCAAATAAACCACGCTTTCATCGCCGTTGAAGAGTGGCTGTACCAGGTCATAGGTCTTCTGTTCACCTTCGAAGTAGAAAGCAGCTTCCTTGCCAACCACATCTTCCCCGAAAAATGCAAGCCCTGCTTGATTAGCCCAGGTGTACACCTTGTTGTTGTTAACTTCCATAATGATATCTGGCACGGCGGCAAGGATTGCTTCCTGGCGAGAGGAGACGGCGCGTAGCGCCTCTTCTGCCTGCTTGCGCTCGGTGGTGTCCAGGATAAATCCCACGGTCGCGGGACCATCCGCGAACGTTGTCCTCGTCAGATACATAAGGACGGGAAATCGAGTCCCGTCCTTCCGGAAGCATTCCACTTCGTAGCTATCCGGCGCTGGGAGGCCTTTCGCCCGGCGTTGGATATTTTTCTGGATTTGGAGACGATACTCTGGAGTGAACAGTTCGAGCGGTGCGTAACTCAGTAGTTCGGCCAGGTTTGGAAATCCGAACATCTTGAGGTAAGCTGGGTTGGCGTAGGTGATTTCCTCCTCATGCGTGATGTTGATGGCAAGCGGCGAAGACTCGAATATTATTTTGTAGCGTTCCTCGCTCTTGCTTGATGCTTGTTGCATCCGTTTGCGCTCCATGGAGTCGATGGGATTATTGGGTCGCCTGTTGGCGCCTTTCGAAGTCGATCGGGTTGTCTTCGTATTCTCTGCCTTCGTAACGGGTTTCTTTTTGGCGGTCATGCTTCTTCTCCATTCCGTGGAGGAAAATATCTGTACAA
Source organism: uncultured Anaerolineales bacterium (assembly GCA_903873975.1). Classification (GTDB taxonomy): domain Bacteria; phylum Chloroflexota; class Anaerolineae; order Anaerolineales; family Villigracilaceae; genus UBA877. The sequence continues at coordinate 6,067 of CAIQQN010000126.1, read as the reverse complement.
CCAAGACGGTAAATGAGCTCCGATATCCCATTCCCCCTCAACCTCCATGCGGTCGCCATTGGTCTTGATTCTGGCCTTATTCACTCTTAATACTATACTATATAACCGCTTTATCTTCAAGCCTTACTCATTTCAAGAATATTGTGTTTTTAAAGCTTGGGCTTTCCACCTCACCCCCAAATCTTGCCCCTTCCTTGGGGAAGGGAGCCGGAGGCGGTATTAGGCGGCATTTATTGATACGGTTATTATCGGCTCCGCTGATCCTTATGGTTCCAATTATGGCAAAACCGCGAGCGCTAATTGCGGTTGTGAAGTTGTAGATGGAGCGATCATCCTAGGGTGGTGTAACCGGTTCATATCCCAACTTCGAAAGGAGCCCGGCGGTATACGCCTGGGCCAGGCCGTTTGGATGAACGCCATCGCCTCCGATATATCCTTGTTGTCCAGGGTCGATATTGTGATCCACACCATTATATATGTCATAGCGGCTAAGGAACGGGATGTGAAACGCGTCAGCAGCCCGGCGCGCTGCCGCGCTGTAGCATTCCCAACACCCGGTACAAACAGTAAAGATCTGGTTCTCATTCCACCGGTTGATAAAAGGGGTGGCGTCATCCAGGGCGCGCAGAATGGTCGGCTTGCCGGAGCGCAATTCGAAGACCTTGGTCCAGATCGCCTCCAGATCGGCAGTGTATTTTTCGGAGGCTTCGGGAGCGCATGGGGCTGGTATCCCCACAGCATCACCAAAACACCTTTCGAAACTCTGAAATGCGTCAAGTCCAAGTGAGGTCATTGGGCTGGGAAATAATAGCACGAAATCTGCATCCATCAAAGCAGAAGACAAACCTTGCAGTTCGGGAATGGATGGTCTGGCATTAAGTTCATGGAGGACATCGCCGGCGCTGAGATTGCCGATGGCAAAATCCTCAAGTGTCACTTCCACCCCCACATCTTTTTCAATCTGGCTGGCAAAAGCCGCCCCCAATCCCCATCCGCTCGATTCGCTTATCACTACCAGGTGCCACTCGACTCCCGGGCCCTTGGGCATTTCGGCTGGAGTGGTGGATGGTCGGGTAACAGTCAACGTGGCTGTTAACGTTGCGGTCGGTTCCCTGGTCGCAGTAGGCGGGATGGGAGTGGGCGTGGCGGTCGGCTTGAGCGTGGCGGCAGGTGAGGTGAGCGTGGACGTGGCAGCCGGTTCGGGGACGGTCGCAATACAACCGGCGGTTAGGAGCAAGGTTAGCATTAGACCGAACGTATACTTCAATGATCTTTTCTCTCTCATGTTTTTCTTCCCATTTCGATTTCCAAAGGTGGTCATGGTCCAGTTAATGATAAGCAGTAATATGTAAAAAAATTGATAAATAGTCCATCTACTTTTTGACCTCAATAGGGCCAAACGCAGCAAGTTTTGCGGTGGTACCCGTATCCGTCATGCGAGCACACACAAGAAAAAGTGGTTCACCGTTATACGTTGGAATCTCACGGAGGTCATAGGAATAAGTATGATCACCCCCGGCCATCTCATGCACTCCGCTAATTAGAATGAGCCAGGGCGGTTGTTCCATTGTTGGCCAGGCCTGGAGGTCTTCGATGGTTTTTCCATCCACCAGCCTGGCAAGGGCATAACCGGACTCCGTAGGTTTCTGCTCGTTGAGGACTAATTTGATCATGAACTCTCCATACGGGATTGTCATCGGGCCATCCAAAGAGCACTCCATTTCGTTGATGGTCAGGATCAAGGTCGGCGTTTGGGTTTTACATCCGACCAGGAACAGCAAAGGCAACAGTACCCCAATAATTTGGAATATCAACTTTCGATTCATACCTTCCTCCTTTTCGTTTGGAATAGCGGATTGCAGGACAATTCCTCGACTTTTGAACTTGATGATATACCGAAGTCAGCGACTGAATGTCCAAGAAAGGCTGGTCCTTTATTAATCTCATTTGATCCTAATGTATTTTATTTCTGGCACTTTTATCATCACGATCACCGACAACCACAACTTTGCCGGACAACCAGTTCGGTGGACAAGATCATCTGTTCAACAGGCAGTTTTTTCCCATCGATCAGGTTCTGAAGCATCAGCATTGCCTCCAGACCCAGTTGGCGGGATGGCAGGGACACCGTAGTTAAGGCAGGAATGACCAATTCTGCAACCGCGATGTCATCGACACTGGCCAGTGCGATATCTTCCGGCACCTGCCTGCCGTTTGCTTTGAGCGCTTTCAATGCGCCCAGGGCGAGTGTGTCCGCGATCGTGAAAATGGCCGTGGGAGGAACGCCAAGTGCCAGCAACTGCTGGACCCCAAGTTCTCCCTCAGCCATATTAAAGCCCGGGACACGAGCAACAAGGGACTCGTCCATTGCAATTCCATCTTCCTGCAAGGCCCGCGTGTAACCCTTGATTACGGGGATGACATTGGCTCTCCCTCCTGCAAATGTGATCAGGCCGATCCGATGGTGGCCATGGTTGATCAGATGCTGGACTGCTTGATAACCCGCATTTTCAAGGTCGAAGTTCACAACCGGCCCAGTGCATCCTGGCCAGTCCACGGTCACGATTGGGAGAGAAATGTTGCTTTTCTGCACTAGAATCTCGAGAATATCATAAGAGGCGACGATCATACCATCCACATTTTTCGCTGCGAGTTGAGCAAAATAGCGTAAATATTTCTCCGGACTTTCCTGAGCATCACAAACGAACAGCAAGAGCTGCTCACTGTTGATGACCTCTTCCACTCCTTTCAGAAAGGTGTGGTAGAAAGGATTTGCCAGGTTGGGCAGGATGACTCCGATGGTGTATGTGCGAGTCTTACCGGCCAATTGCATCATGCGCCCAGGGTCAAGGGTCAGAACCCGTGTGCCAGATCCCGGACGAGTCCGAACCAGGCCGTTGGCCTCCAACTGGAGGTATGCGCTGCGAACAGTATGCATATTGATCCCAAGCTGTTTTGCGTGTTTGCGCACTGAGGGAAGGGTTTCACCAGGTTTTATCTCGCCGCTGGCAATCAGCCAGGTGATTTGACGTTTCAGCTGTTCTGATAACTGTTCCCCTAACCGGGGATCGAGTGATATTTTCCAGGTTGTTTCTACCATTGAGCCTCAAGACACTTGTTGAATAATTGTTATATTATACTATAACAGCAATTTATGTTAATTGGAAGGTGAGAATCGAGGCTGAGATTGACCGCCAGTCATAATGGATGCAACGAAAGGAACTTGTTCACCATTCGCCAAAGACTATGAGGACATCAACTATCTACACCGTCTGTCACTCCCCGTCATTGACAGTGAGCCTCTGTGAGTGTGATAAAAATGTCTGCGGACGGCTGCGGTTATACCGGGCGGCGGGACTTGCGACTAGCCGAGGCAGCTTCACGCCGCCATCGGCTGTTTCGGCGACGATTTGCTAAGCAAATCGAGTCGCCGAAGACAGTTCCTTTTTAATTATCGCGCCACTTCCGGGTTTCGCGGCCCAACAGCCTGTGCCTCATCTGCGCCGCGCAGCGGAGCGCCAGTCCATTGCACTCGCTGTTGGGCCGCATTTTGTGATTGAAACCAACCTGGAGTGTAAATATTAATGGGGAATCCCGCTACAAGTGGTCGTAGACGTAAAAGATGTAATCTTGAGAGGTTGTCTTGACTCCCAGATCATTTAGTACTCTGAGAATCTGTGCGCGATGATCTGTGCCGTGATTAGCCACATGGAGAAGCACTTGCCACATGATAAGATCTTTGTCTTCTCCATCTGCAAATGGTTTTTCGAATAACATCTCGTTCTGCAATTTTGCAAGATAATCGTGCATATTTTGCTCAACGTTGTCCCAGTGTGCACGAATGATTTCCCTATCGTCAAAAGTGGCAGGATTAAACGGTTTTGGGTTTTCAACTCCTCGCAATCCGCTAAACCATGTATCATCAACACTCATGATGTGAACGATTTGATCTCGAACAGACCCATAAGAGTAATCTACATGTTGTGTGAACTGTTCATGGGATAGTGGAGTAACATAACTATCCCATATCTTGTGGTTTTCAGTGAAGTGATAATCGTAGAAGTGGCGAAAGGCATTTGCATTCATTTGAAATTTACTCCTCTGTTGTATGCGCCCAACGGTTTGCGTAAGTCCCGGCGGGCTGTGCCGGGGGAGCGGCAGGGCGGGCGAAAACGAGAATGATGTGTGCGTGTTATGAATATTGTCCAACATACCTTGGCAAACGGTGAGGTTACTCGGGAGCCAAAGCTGTCAGTCGTATGGCAGAGATATACCAACGGGCATTCTTCTTAACGGCTATGAGGGTGCCCTCGTTTTCAAGATGGACTCGCTCCTGCCCTTCGCCGACATCAACGAGACGAAGAGTTCCATCACCTATTGCGACATTATCTGTGACGAATCGAACACGCCTGGCGACCAGCACATGCCGCATGCCTTCTGGAAGTCCAGGAAAGACCTGCTGCCTCCAGAAATCCTCAATGGACGCCTTGCCCTTTATCCAATCGCCCGTGTGAAACCGAAAATCCCCGTCCGTCTCAAACAGATCTGCGAATGCTCCGGCATCACGTTCATTCCATCTCCTGTCCAGCTCCGTGGCCAGTTTAAGCACGGACTGTTTGTCCTGTTCTGGAATGATCAGGCCAGTGTCGACAATCTCTATATTATCCATATGGGAGACCCTCCTGGAATCCCTTGTTCGCCTGACCAACCATGATTCGGCAGGTGAGACTTATAGTTCATACACTTTGAACTTAGTCTGAGAGTATGGAAGGAACCCCGGCTGCGTGGAGAGGATCATGCTGCGACTATTTTACACTCAAAACCCCGGCTCAGATGAAAACCGACCAGAACTTCCTATTGCGCCGCTCCTCGTCTGAGAGCACGAGTTCACGGATAGCTGCGGGGAGATGTTCGCGCTGCCATCGGCATTCGCCCTCTCCTGCCAGCGTCGCCTCGGCTGCCGGTGCCGCCAGACGCATGGCCTTGATGGCATAGGCGGCAGCGCCCAGCTCATGGTCCGCCATGTGTGCGGTCGCGACTGCGTGGCCTGTGGCGCGGGCAACCTCACGGGCTGCAGCGTCAGACGCGCTTCTCGCAGCTGCATGTGCCGCGAAAGCCGCCTCGCATGCCTCGTCGACCGAGGCTTCACCCCGAGACCACGCACGCGCCGTCTCGATCGCACGGCGTGGCCGGTCATCCTCAGGGTACTTGGCAGTGAACAACGAAAGGACATGTTCGGCGCAGTCCGCAGCCCAGCTCGCGAGCAGGTGGTGGTGGGCTTCCTCAAGCAGGCCGCCGCGCTGGACAGCCACGAAACGCGGATCTCTTCGCCCCGCATACTCAGCCATTCTTGCCACAACTCCTCCAGTTCTGTCTAACTATGATTCGGTAGGTAAATCTTATCTATCATCCACTTTGAGCATAGTATATGATTCTTCAGGGGGTTGGCAAACGACCATGAAGAAGATCTGTCCTCTCATACCTATTCCATAAGTTTGTGGATAACCAGCCTGCGGAACATTGACTCCACCTCCAGTCCCATTTCTAAACCGTGACCGTCCTCATCGTCATTGGTCGAGGCAGCTTCACTAGCCAAGCCGGCTTTCGCGAAGCACCTCCGTGGGGCGAGCCGCCGTCGGCTGTTTCGACTCCATGAGGCGTCGATATTGAGCGCCGAGGGCGGTCGGCTGGAGCTGGGGTTAGGTGGCGTTGCTGTAATTCCCACATGCTTTAGCGAGTGGGATGGTTTTCTACAAATTCATCTATTCTCTGCGCTCAAGTTCGTCGGGTGTTGGTTTCTGGAAGAACGCAATCCATGGCTTCATCATGTCTTCGGAAATGTGGAAACTTGCCTCCGAAGGCTGCGAATTCCTTACCGCAAGCCGTCGCATCAGTTCATCTTCCGGCACATCGAGGAAATGTACTTCACTACTGGCCCCAACCTGCTTCGCTCGCAACCGGAAATCTTCGCGTTCCTCTCGTGCCCAGAAGCCAAAATCGAGAATCACATTCGTTCCCAATACAAGTGCTCTACTTGCTATGTTCCAAAGCATGGCCTCAATTAAAC
>CAIQQN010000125.1 GCA_903873975.1 uncultured Anaerolineales bacterium | reverse complement strand
TGATAATGAAGAAGCTCTCGAATAGAACGCAGGAACCGGGGGGTATTCGTTTGTTCCTCTTTTTTTCCGAAAACAAACGACTAGCCGAGGCGGCGTCAAGCCGCCATCGGCTGGATCGACACCACGAGGTGTCGATGCAAGAGACCGGGATCTCGTCGAGGCGGTGCGTTCACCGCTTTCTGATCTCTATTCTCTGCTCTTTGCCTTTTGCACTTTCCCTCAAATGATTTTCCTTCGTGCTCTTTCGCGTTTCTTCGTATCTTCGTGGTTAATACTCTTTCCAGTCCTCAATCTGAACTTCTCCTCCCAAAATTGTGCTTTCCACCTCTTGCGCGAAGCGGCGAATTAATGGACAATTAGCGAAATTGAAAAAGGAGACCCTATGACAAAACAGTTTGTGCCTACAAAGTTGAAGCTTATCCGCCCGGTTCCTTCGGATATTGACATTGCCCAGGCTTCGGATATCAAGCCGATTTCTCAAGTAGCTGAGGAAGTTGGCATTTTACCCGAAGAATTGGAATTTTATGGCCCTTATAAGGCCAAAGTGAAACTCGAAATTCTCGAACGCCTGAAGGATATCCCGAACGGGAAGTATGTCGACGTGACCGCCATCACACCCACACCGTTGGGGGAGGGCAAGACCACCACCACCGTCGGCCTTTCACAGGCACTGGGCTCCCATTTGGGCCGGAAAGTGTTCACTGTCATCCGCCAGCCTTCACAGGGACCCACGTTTGGTATTAAAGGCGGCGCGGCTGGGGGCGGCTATTCGCAGATTATCCCGATGGAAGATTTCAATCTGCATCTTACCGGCGACATACACGCCATCACTGCCGCCAACAACCTGTGTGCCGCTGCCATCGAAGCCCGTATGTTCCATGAAAGCGAACAGGATGATGAGAAACTCTTTAACGCCCTTTGTCCGCCGGACAAGAAGGGCCAGCGCAAGTTCTCGCCGTCCATGTTGCGGCGTCTGGAGAAATTGGGCATCAACAAGCATGACCCGAACGAACTGACCCCCGAGGAGCGTAGCCGCTTCGCCCGCCTGGATATTGACCCTGATTCCATCACCTGGCGCCGGACAATTGATACCAACGACCGCTTCTTGCGTGAAATCGAAGTCGGCCTTGGCCCCGAAGAAAAAGGTCACACCCGCCGGACCGGGTTCGACATTACCGTGGCGAGTGAGATCATGGCCATCCTGGCGCTGACCACCGACCTGCGTGACATGCGCGAACGGCTGGGACGGATGGTCATTGGCACCAATCGCAAGGGTACCGCCGTCACTGCCGAGGACCTGGGCGTGGCCGGCGCCTTGACCGTCCTGATGAAGGATGCCATCAAGCCCAACCTGATGCAGACTCTGGAGGGCACGCCTGCTCTTGTCCACGCCGGACCGTTCGCCAACATCGCCCACGGGCAATCGTCCATTATTGCCGACCGGATCGCCCTCAAGCTGGTCGGTCCCGATGGATTCGTGATCACCGAGTCCGGGTTCGGCGCGGATATTGGTATGGAGAAATTCTTTGATATCAAGTGCCGCGCTTCCGGCCTGATCCCGCAGGTAGTGGTACTGGTTACCACAGTACGTGCCCTCAAGATGCACGGCGGTGGACCGAAGGTGGTGGCAGGCAAACCCCTTGCTCCCGAGTACACCGATGAAAACCTTGACCTGTTGTGCAAAGGTCTGCCCAACATGGCGCGCCATATCAAGAATGCCCTGAAATTTGGCGTCAACGTCGTGGTGGCGGTCAACTCCTTCTCCAATGACACCCCTGCGGAAGTGGAGATCGTCCGGCAGGCGGCGATCGAAGAGGGTGCGATGGACGCAATCGTCTCCACTCACTGGTTGGATGGCGGTGCAGGCGCGGTAAAACTGGCCGAGGCAGTCATCAAGGCGGCCGGGAAGCCCACTCAGTTTAAGTTCCTGTATCCCCTGGAACTGTCCATCAAGGAAAAACTGGAGATCATCTGCAAGGAGATCTACGGCGCGGCCGGCGTCGAGATCCTGCCCGAAGCCCAGGTCAAGATTGACCTTTATACCAGGCTCGGCTTCGATAAACTGCCCTTATGCATGGCTAAAACCCATCTATCCTTCACTCACGATGCCTCCATCAAGGGTGCACCGACCGGTTTTATTGTCCCGGTGCGCGACATCCGCGCCTCGGTCGGGGCGGGCTTCCTCTACCCGCTGTTGGGGAAGATGAGTACCATGCCTGGTCTGCCCACCCGCCCCGTCTTCTACGACGTGGATTTGGACCTGGATACCGGAAAGGTGCTTGGCTTATTCTAACTGTCATTCCCCTAGGGGCGCAGCACCGTTGTTCCCCTAGGATTATCTAATAAATCCCACCTGTCCCTGGGATTTGGGGATTCGTGCCCCTTTGTGCTACTTCGTACCCTTTATGGTTAATGCTCTATTATGGACATTGATCCCGCCACGCTGACCATTTCTACCGCCATGGAGGCGCTTCGCCGCCGTGATTTCTCCTCGCTCGAACTTACCGAGGCCTGCCTCCGCCAAGTCGAGCGGCTCAACCCGGTTATTAATGCTTTTATCACCCCAACACCTGAACTCGCTGTTCAAGCAGCTCTTCAAGCCGACGCGCTTTTTTCCCTGCAGCCGTCCAATTTGAAAGACCTGGCTCTGTTGGGCATTCCGGTTGCATTAAAAGACCTGTTCGAAACAGCCGGAGTCCGCACGACAGCCGGCTCAAGGTTTTTTACAGGCAATATCCCCGGTGAGGATGCCGAGGCGGTCTTGAAACTCAAACTGGCCGGGGCGGTCATACTCGGAAAGACGAATACGCATGAATTCGCTTTAGGGGTAACCGGGGTTAATCCGCATTTTGGGGCGGTCAGGAATCCCTGGGAACCCTCTCGCATCACCGGGGGCTCTTCCAGCGGATCGGCGGCAGCTGTCGCCTCCGGGATGTGCCTGGCCGCTTTGGGGACCGATACCGGCGGTTCCATTCGCATCCCAGCCTCGCTGTGCGGGATGGTCGGATTGAAACCCACTTACGGGCGGGTCAGTATGCGCGGGGTGGTCCCGCTCTCATGGAACCTCGACCACGTTGGCCTGCTGGCGCGCACGGTCTGGGATGCAGCCACTTTGCTTCAGGTGCTGGCCGGGTTTGATCCACACGATCCCGCGTCGGCGGATGTACCCGTGGACGATTACCTTGTCCATTTAGAAGATGGCGTCAAAGGGGTGCGGGTGGCGCTGGCAGTGGGGGAGTACATTGAAGCCTCCGACCCGGATGTGTGGGCGGGTGCGCAGACCGCCGCTCAGGTCTTCAAGGATCTGGGCGCGCAGGTGGAGAGAGTGGACCTGTCCTGGATCGCTGACCTAGCCCAGGCCAATACCCGCATGACTCGGGCGGACGCGGCTGCCTTTCATCGAGAACGCCTGGCAGTCCATCCCGACTGGTTCGGCGCGGATGTCCGTCAGCGGCTGGAGGAGGGCGCGGCTCTCACTTCCAGCGAGTACGCGCTTGCCCGGCGGACCCAGGCTGAGGGTCGCCGCCGGTTCGAGATGTTCTTCGCTAAGAACGATTTATTACTGCTTCCAACCACCCCCATCCCTGCGCCGCCCATCGAAGGGACGGACGCCATCGAGGCTGCCCGCCAGTTAACCCGTTTCACCGCGCCCTTCAACCTGACCGGTCTTCCGGCGCTCTCGCTCCCTTGCGGATTGACAGGCGGGAATTTACCCATCGGGCTGCAAATTGTTTCAAAGCATTGGGGAGAAGCAAAAGTGTTGCAGGCTGGTCACGCCTTTGAGCAAGCCACGAAGAAGCACAACTTTCGTCCGAATATCTAATAGATGAAGGGGATGAACATCTTTGTCTTTTTCATGTACTCCGCATAATCTTCTCCAAACTTGACCAGGCACTCGGCCTCGTCGGCGCGGGCGGTGGCATACAGGAAAGCCATAGAGACGATAGTCAGGCAACCATCCAGCAGGGATGGGGATTTGAAGAAGATGCCCCACGCTAAGTTAAGCAGCGAAGCGTACAGGGGGTGGCGGATGAAACGGTAGATGCCGCTCTGAACCAGCTGTGTTGTCGCTTCGAGGGCGTCTGTCGGCTTCCCGGCATGGCGGAGGAGATAGACTCCGGAGATGATGGGTATAAGCGAAACTATTAGAAGAATCCAGGAAATGATTTGATACCAGGCAAACGGGTGGACAAACCAGCCACGCACATTCACCAGGAACATGCCCAGGATGATTTCCCAGGCGAAGAAACGGTAGAAGCCGTGCGAACCGGGATGTCGTATGGAGGAAATGGAGATCCAAACGATTAAAATGGAACCAGCAATAAAAAGGATTGTTTCGATCATCGGAGATTACTTTTGCAGGCAGGCAATCAGCTTCTGTACCGCAACTTGCGGTGTGTCCCTGGTAGTTGCCAGCACCGGGACGGTGGCGACGGTGTAAACTTCAGTGACATTCCCTGCTTTCCAGTGTCTGGTCAGTATACCGATGGCATTCACGTCAATGGCGATGGCCTGCGCCATCTCGTCCGGACCCGAAGCCAGCCGCGCTGTGGAGGTAACTTGGCTGCCTTCCAAGACGGTCTGCTCAAAAATCTGCTGGACATCCTCCCCAGAAGAAAAAGTCCATACCTGCACCTGCGCGTCTGAACCGCCAACCTCCTGCCAGTTCAGCACCTGCCCATTAAATAATCCCCGCACTTGTTCAGCAATCAAGGAGCTGGTCGGGTTCTGGGGGTTGACGATGACCAGGATATCCTCGCTGCCAATCTGGTAAGAGGGGAAGGTCAGGTTGGCTGGTTGTCCAATGCGGATAGCCAGATCAATGGCTTGCGGATCCAGGAAGTCTGCAGCACGCTGCTCGGCAGTGACCATATATGCGCCCGCACAGTTGTATAGGCCTGTGAGCCAAGGGACGGCCGCCGAGGTATATTGGACGGCGATGGTTTCCGGAGGGGCTGTCGGTGTGGCTATCGGCGTGGCGGAATTGCAGGAAGATAGCAGCAAGCAGGCGGGAATTAAGAAGGCGAAGATGCGTTTCATTTCCTACCACTCACGCAGGATGGCGGCCAGCAGTTTTGTGCGCTCGGGCAGGCTATCTCTGAAAATAAACTCCCGTTCGGAGTGATAATCTCCGCCGGCTGGCCCGAGTCCGTCCAACACAGGTACGCCTAGCGGGGCCACGAAGTTGGCGTCTGAGGCACCTCCGGTGCCGCTGGCTTTTAGTTTGATATTCACGTTGGCAGCGATGACCTTGACCTTCTCGAAGGTGGCTTTGATCGTGTCGTTATAAGGCATGGGCGGGCGGTTGAGTCCGCCGGTCACCTCAATGTTGGTACCGTCCAAAATGGGTTTGAGCGCCTGCAGTGCAGCGCTGATGCGTTCTGCTTCACCCGGCTGCATCACGCGCAGGTCCACTTCGATACTGGCCTCGTCCGGAACGACGTTGCTGACGGTCCCGCCTCGGATCACGCCGACATTGAGAGTTGTGCCTTTGTTGTAATCGGTCAATTTCTGGATGGCGAGCACTTGATGAGCCATTTCTTCGATGGCGTTGCGGCCTTTTTCGTGGTCACCACCGGCATGGGCGGCGCGTCCCCGCACTCGAACGGTGAATTCTCCAACCCCCTTGCGCCAGGTCTTGACCGACCCGTCCACCATCCCTGGCTCTAGCACCAGTACAAGGGCGGATTCAGCGGCTAGTTTTTCGATCAAAGCTTGGGACGTCCCACTCCCGATTTCTTCGTCAGATGTGAACAGAGCTGTGACGGGGTGAGCCAAGTTCCCGGCCTCGAGCGCTTCAGCGAGTGCCGTCAGTGCGATGACAATACCGCCTTTCATGTCTGAAACGCCGGGGCCGAACACCTTGCCACCTTTTTCGTGGAAGGGCATTTTTTCCAGCGTGCCGAGTGGGAAAACGGTGTCCATATGGGCGAGCATGAGGATGCCAGCTTCTTTCTTCTTGGAGGAGCGGGAGCGGGGGTGAGTACCTGCCCAGCGTGCTTCGACCAAGTCCCCGGTCTCAGTCTGCGGATGGACTTTCACCTGTGCTCCGAGTCGGCGGCATTCCTCCGCCACCAGCGCGCCGAGGCGGTCCACGGCAGCTTTGTCATGCGAGGGGGATTCGGTCTCGACCAGCCGTTTTAGCATGGCGAGCATGACGGGTGTGTGGGGGTCAAAATCGGACATTCGATGATCCTGCTAGATGAGAGCAAATACGAGGCAGGTTGCCCCAATGATTGCGCAGTAAGCCGCGAAGATGTACAACGAATGCTTGTTCAGGTAGCCCAGTAGCCACTTGACAGCCAGCCAGCCAACAATGGCCGCAAGGAGGAATCCTACCGCCAGGAGGGGCAGGAACGTGCCGAGGCCGGACATCTTGAGCAGATCAAGAGACTGGTAGCCGCCTGCCGCCAGCATGACCGGCACAGACATCAGGAAGGCGAAGCGTGCTGCGGACGGACGATCCAGGCCGCGTGCCATCCCGGCGCTTATGGTCGTCCCGGAGCGCGAAGCGCCAGGAAAGATGGCGATCACCTGGACTATGCCGACGAACAGTGCGTCCAGCCAGGTCATTTTTTCAAGGCTGCGGTTGCGCTTGCCCAACCATTCCGCCAGCGCCAGTACAACAGCAGTGATGAGCAAGCGGATGGCTGCTTCGAGCAGGGGTGTCTTGAACAGGGCTTCCACGGCGGATTTGAGCACATAGCCAAAGATCAAAGCCGGGATCGTGGCGATGATGATATACCAGCCTAGTCTATTCTCTTTTGTGGAAAACGGCTTGGCGAAGAAGGCTATGACCAGTTTCAGCAGGTCTTTCCAGAAGTAGACAATCAGCGAGAGGATCGTCCCAAGCTGGACAAGGACGAGGAACGAAAACATGGCATCGTTGGCCTGGATGCCAAGCAGTTCTTGTCCGATCAGCAGGTGGGCGGTGGATGAGACGGGGATGAATTCGGTCAGGCCTTGAAGAATACCCAGTAAGAACGATTGAAAGATTGTCATATATTCTCCTTTGTTTGCCAAAGAGTATTACGAAGCCGCACGATGGGAACCCTTATTACTCGGATAAGACTATTTTTCACTCTAGACCCTCGTAGTGGATGTTCTTTCTGCATTTCCTTCCCATTGCGCCCGCCAGGCAGGGATTTTGCTCTCAAATGTACCATCCATGATGGACAAGCGAATGTCTTTCACGAGTTGAATCAGGGCATGCAAATTGTGGATGGACAGCAGCGTCCCTGCCAGAGATTCTTTCGCCATGATGAGATGTCGAAGGTAGGCACGGGAAAATTTATGGCAAGTATAGCACTTACAGGTCTCGTCAATCGGACGTGGGTCGCGAGCGAAGGTCGCGTTCATCAGGTTGAGTCGCCCCTCAGGGGAAAAGGCCGCGTTGTGACGGGCCAACCGGGTGGGCAGGACGCAGTCGAAGATGTCCACGCCGCGGGCAATGCCGTCAATCAGGTCTTCGGGCGTGCCGACGCCCATCAGGTAACGCAGTTTGGATTCAGGCAGGAGTGGGGTGACCAGGTCGAGCATGGCATGCATCTCGTCTTTGGTCTCACCTACGGAGAGGCCGCCGATGGCGATTCCAGGAAATGGCAGGGAGGCAATGAACTGAGCCGACGCAGCCCGCAGGTCCGGGTTGATTCCGCCTTGTATGATTCCAAAAAGCGCCTGGTCATTACGTTTCTTTGTGGTAAGGCAACGTTCAGCCCAGCGGTGGGTCCGTTCCATGGCGATTTTGCTGTAGGCGTGGTCATTTGGGTCGGAACACTCGTCAAATGCCATAATGATGTCTGCCCCCAGGTTCTCCTGAATTTGGATGGATTTCTCGGGGGTGAAGCGGTGTGACGAGCCGTCAATGTTGCTCTTGAGAGTTACCCCGGCGTCGTCAATTTTGCGGGTTTGGGCCAGCGAGAAGACCTGGAATCCACCCGAGTCAGTAAGTAGGGGACCGGGCCACTGCATGAATTCATGCAGGCCGCCCAAATCACGGACGAGTTCGTCGCCGGGACGCAAGTACAGGTGGTAGGTATTGGAGAGGATGAGCGAAGCGCCCAGTTCGCCCAGTTGAGCCGGGGTAAGCGTCTTGACCGTGGCCTGCGTACCGACCGGGGCGAAGACCGGCGTTTCTAGATCGCCGTGCGGGGTGGAGAAGACACCTGCACGGGCGCGGCCGGCGCGGGCGGTGATGGCATAGGAAAACATGCGGTGATTATATGCGATATTCGGATTTACTCGTTGTATTCTTTTTCCTCGGGAAATTCCACGCCAAGCGCATCCGACTCCACGTCGCGCCCGGCTCGCTTCCCGGCCAGCAATTCGCGGTAATACTCGTGCTGGATAACCAGATCCATGATCTCATTTGTACCGGTCCAGATGGTGATCAGGCGCACATCGCGCAGCAACCGCTCGACCGGGAAGATGTCCGTGTAACCGATTCCGCCCAGGATTTGCATGGCGTGATTTACCACCGTCCAGGCTGTTTCGGTGGAGAACTTCTTGGCCTCCGAGACCAGCCGCCGGACCCTGTCTTGATTTTTGTCGGTCTCAACCGCCCGGCAGACGGCATAATCCAAGGCGCGAGCGGCATCCAGCAAGGTCAGGCTCTCAGCGACCTTGAAACTGACCCCCTCGAAGTGGCGGATCTTCTGCCCAAAGGCCCGCCGCCGTTCCGAATAACGGGCAGCGATCTCAAGCGCGGCGCGGCCCATGCCGACCGCTCCGCAGGCGGAGGTCATCCGTTCCGGCACCATCATGCTGTGGAAGACCTGCGTTCCC
>CAIQQN010000124.1 GCA_903873975.1 uncultured Anaerolineales bacterium | reverse complement strand
TCCTGGGGCTGGTGGTCGCTTGCGGCCCTATCACGCATAGTCAACGGCAGCCGAATTTTGGGTTTCATTTTGAGTATGGGGCATGCCTGAAAGACTCATTCGATACTCGCAGTAGTATTTTTACACATGCCATGGGGCCATCCGAGCCGAGTAATACTATCAGCCTCGCGATCTCCGACGAGCAAATGGAAGCCATCTATCAGAAGATAGTCGCCATTGGCTTTTTCAACTACCCGGATTCCTTCGTCTCAACTCCATTGGATACTTTCAAAGGCTATGTGCGGCCAGCCGTTACCTATTATCTCCAAGTTCAAAATGGTGACACCGTCAAGGCTGTCTCATGGACTGATAATATTTGGCCAGCCGCGAAGAAGTCAGATAATCTTCGACAACTCTTCCAAATGATTGTCGCGATACTCGAAGAGCATCCAGAGATAAATCAGCTTCCAACACCATCGGGTGGTGGATGCATACCAAGTCCAACGGACACGCCGCAACCAGCCCCTACTCCTACACATACGCCTACTCCTGCACTTACACTTCCTCCTGCACGTACACTTACTTCTACAACTCCACCCATTACTACGCTGCCGGCTTTGCCGCAAGCTATTGGCTCAAATATTTGTCCTGATACTCAACCCAGTATCCTGATGCCGGGCCGCTTAGGACGTGTTAGCAACGAGTCGTCTGACAGTATTCGGGTTAGAGTTGAGGCAGGTTTTCAGGCAGAACAGGTGGGCCTATTACCGCCAGGTGAATATTTCGATGTAATAGACGGACCAAAATGTGTAGATAGTGTGGCATGGTTTCAGGTTAATGCTGAAAACGGTTTACAGGGCTGGATGGCTGAAGGAAGCCCAGACGAATACTGGGTACAACCGATCGTCTCGGATGCCCGAAACGTGAATGGGCCAACGATCGCATTGCAAGGGCTGATATTCTCTCTTCCGGATGAAATAGGCAACATAGTGAGAATTGCTGACATTCCTTATGATCCGAAAACAAAAACGCCGCCCTACAGTCTGGCGCGTTTAGCCGAATATCCGCTACAGAATGGTGACCCGGTTATCTATGTCTACTCCGTGGAAGAATACCTTTATTACCGGTCCAATCGACGGAACGATTTAGAACAGGTTCGCAACAGCATCAACTCGTTGATGAAAACACCACAGAAGAATATTTCCCTGATCAGCTTGACGGATTCCCTGGTAATTGGTGATACCTATTTAGTACAAGCGGGATCATTTGCTTCTGGTCTTGGATACCATGCAATTGCCATACTCAGTCCATCGGACGGAAGCCGGGCACCGAAACCTTATTATGTATTCTTTGGATTCAGTTCGGACATGAAGTATTTCGTTTTCGCCAAGCTGGACGTCCAGTTAGCCTTCGGGCAATTAGCCCAGGCAACCGCCAACGATTTCAAGCCAGGTGTCCACCTGCTAGATCAAATATTTGGCTTGTCCATCGCCCCGAACAATCTGTCTCAGGGAGGAGGTGAAATCACAGCCTGCCCGGGTGCCCCGGAGATTAAACTGAAACCAGGGGGTTGGGCTCGGGTCAGTGGGAATCCGCCTTTGCCCAGCCGAATTCGCAGCCAACCCGGTAGCAGCGGTGAAGTTATCGGCCAGGTGCAACCAGGTGAAAACGTGCTGGTTGTTGATGGACCGCGCTGCGCCAACGGCTACACCTGGTGGTACGTCCGCAGCCCGGATGGGCTGGAAGGCTGGGCAGCAGAAGGCGATGCCGCCGGTTACTGGTTGGTCAGGACAACCGTCACTCCCACCCCTATCCCGCTGACATTAAGCATCCGAGCGAGGATTGATGGGTTGAGTCGCTTGATCATTCAAGAGAACACTGTACACTGGTTTCACGTATCTGCCGCTGCACCGGGACGCTGGATACCAGCACCAACGTTTATCAACGAGGTGGCATGGAATCCGGACTGGCCGGATGTGCCTGATAGTCAAAATAGGGACTGCGGATGTTCTTCTTCGTCTTATCAAGGTATCCCTTCCATTGCACGATACCCCCCGATTATTTTGGAGATCATCCAGGCACGTGGAAAAGTTGCCATTGTTCAACAACCAAGTCAAAGCAACGATTACACTCTCATAGTTGAATTTGACGATTTTACACCACCAGATACATATGGCGATGAGTGGTATGAGATTAAGCTGAAAGCAACAGGTGGATAGGAGCCGCTTAACACCGGCTCCTCTGATCGATCAAACAGGAGGAGGTTACGATGTCCGATTTGGATGACAGGATGAGGGAAGCGCTTCAGCCATACATTGCCAAGGTTTACCCTGAGGAAACACTTCGTGAAGTGCTATTTGCATCAGTAGAGCCAAATGAATGGTTGCGGCGCTTACTCCTTGGTACGTTTATAAGTGTT
>CAIQQN010000123.1 GCA_903873975.1 uncultured Anaerolineales bacterium | reverse complement strand
TACCTCACGGACCAGCAGGCCGCCGATCTGGATGCCTGCTGTGAGCGCATTCTCGGCCAGCTTGTGACCATGATCAACCACCCCGAGCAGTGGGTGCTAACACCACCCAAGGAAAGATTGGGAGACAGGGGGACAGGGGGACAGGGCGAACAGCCCACGGCTTCGGCGCGCCGCGTCATAAGTTGTTGCCGATCAAAATAGTGTAAGATTTTGCGGGACAAAGCCCGCCGAGGCTGCCAAACTCGGCGCCATGATTTGTCCTGCACAGACAAAACGCACCTCAAAGCCTGAGGACCTCGTCACCGAAATCCTTCGAGAGGCTACGGCCAAGGCCGTTACCGTCGAGTTAGTTCAGAGCCTTGAAGAGGAAACCCGATGGAACAAACTGATCCGAAAACACCACTACCTCAAAGAGCATCGCATGGTCGGCGAGTCGCTCAGGTATGTCATCAAGAAGAACGGGGAGTGGATCGGCCTGCTGGGTTGGTCCAGCGCCGCCTTCCATCTGCGGCCCCGCGATGCTTGGATTGGGTGGACTGACGCTCAGCGACAAGCCGCACGCCATCTGGTCGCCTGCAACGCTCGCTTCGCCCTGCTCACCCCCAAAGGCCACTCGCCCAACCTGGCTTCCCATTGCCTGAGCCTGAACCTCCAACGCCTGAGTGCGGACTGGCTGGAACAGTACGGCCACCCCATTGCCTTGGTCGAAACGTATGTGGACCCCAAACGGTTCGAAGGCACCTGCTATCGAGCGGCCAATTGGATTGAAATCGGTGTCACCAAAGGTTGGGGACGCTCCCGCCTGGATTTCTACCAACTGCACCAGCAGCCCAAGGCGATTTTCTTGTATCCGCTGGTCCGCAACGCTCGCCACATCCTCTCGGCGCCGAGCATGCCGGCGGCTTGGGCGCCCTATCGCCGAGAGCCACCGGCCTTGGAGTATCCGTTGAGCGGAAAACAAACCAAAAGCCTGCTCGAGGCGCTGCGCCCATTGCACGACCCCCGCCGCAACTGTGGCTGGCGACACCGTCGGGTCGCCTCCATCGTGGCCATTGCTGCCGCCGCCATGATTGCGGGCAATAATTCTCTGATCGATATTGGCGAGTTCTCTCAATCCCTCAACCAAAACCAACTCCGCAGCCTGCGTGCCTGCCGTTGCCGCAAAACCGGCAAATTTCTCGCCCCCAGTGAAACCACCATCCGCCGCGTCCTCCAGCGCCTGGACCCGACGGAATTGGACCGGCTCATCAATGATTGGCTGCGCTCCCACCTCAAGCACGCCGGCATTGCCGCGCTGGCCGTCGATGGCAAATGCGCCCGCACCGCCGCCAAAATCAACGGCCAGGGCATCCAACTCTTTGGCGCCTTGGACACCCACACCCAACTCTTCTGCCGCCAAATCCAGATCCCAGCCAAAACCAATGAAATCCCCACCCTCAAGGACCTGCTCCGGGATTTGGACCTGCGCGGCACCCTGGTCAGTGCCGATGCCCTCAACACTCAAATCGCCACGGCCAATCATCTGGTGGAAGAAAAACAGGCCGACTTTCTCCTGGTCGTCAAGGCCAATCAACCCAAGCTCTTCGATAAACTCTCCCGCCTGTCTCACGCGCCGGAAGGCGTTTTTTTTCCCTGAACACATCACCATAGACCAGGGCCATGGACGCCATGAAACCCGCGAGGTCTGGCCCTTTGAAGTAACCCCCCAACAGTGCGGCTTCCCCCACACCATGCAAGCCGCCGTCATCATCCGCACCACTCACCATCTCAAAAGCGTCCGGGTCACCGAGGACGTTGAGCTGGTCTTGAGCAGCCGCCCTCATGCGCAACTGGATGCAGCACAATTGCAGATCGCTCGCCGTGGCCATTGGGGCATCGAATCGGTCCACTACGTGCGCGATGTCACCTTCGGCGAAGATGCTTGCACTGTTCGCACCGGCCACGGCCCGCAAAACCTGGCGGCCTTGCGCAACCTGGTCATCGGGTTGTGCGCGCTGGATGGCGCCCGCCAGCACAAAGCCACCTCCTACCTGCCACGCTTCCGCTGTGCCGCCAGGAACCATCGCCACTTGGCCATCGACTTGGTCAGTCGCCCACTCCTCAATAACACCTGAGGGTTGCTCCCCTGAGTCTGAGCCTCGGTCCGATTGTGATCGGTCTGGCTTCCCTCCATGCCAGACTTTGCTGTGGCCTTCCACATTACTGCCAGGATCTGAGCCAATCCTCCCTGTAACAGCCCGCCAACTCACACTCTCTAAGTCGTCTTGGTGAATAATTCACTGCCTGCGCCCATGCGCCGATTCCTCTCAACGAGGGCCGTTCTAAACGCCGAAGCCGTGATGCGCCACCAAGGCGGTTACGTTCTTCACCTGGATGGCACGTGTGCAGGCGGTGGGCCCCTGTTGATGAGCAGTCTGGATTCCCTTTCCGAGATCGTCCTGGGCAATGTGAAAGTTCCTTCCGAGAAAACC
>CAIQQN010000122.1 GCA_903873975.1 uncultured Anaerolineales bacterium | reverse complement strand
GCTTGCCTTGATAGAAGGTCAGCTTGCACTCCATGCCTTCCTGGAGGAAACCGGCTGATTCGCCGATGATGTCTTTGGAGATGCCGGGTTGATCGAACGTTTCCTGATCCATGAAGTAGTAGTTGTCGCTGTCGTTGTAGAGGTATTGGACGGTATGGAAATCGAGGCGGGCTTCCTGAACCTGACTGCCTGAGATGAAAGTCTTTTCAATGTTGGAGCCGGTACGCAGGTTGCGGGCTTTAATTTTAATGGTGGCGTTGCCACGGCCAGGTTTGTGGTGGCTGTACTCGACTACTTTGAACAGGTTGCCGTCGAGTTCGAATGTCACACCTTTGCGGAGATCATTAACATCTATCATGGGTTCTTCCTTTTTGAAAATTGCAAGCGGTAGAGATATATCCTCAAAAATAGGGGAAGCGGGGGTGAGGAAAAACGGGTTTCGCCCGTTTTTCCTCACCCCCCACCCCATCC
This sequence comes from uncultured Anaerolineales bacterium, assembly GCA_903873975.1. Lineage (GTDB taxonomy): Bacteria > Chloroflexota > Anaerolineae > Anaerolineales > Villigracilaceae > UBA877. The sequence continues at coordinate 3,313 of CAIQQN010000122.1, read as the reverse complement.
TATTGAAAAGATAGCGGGCGGGATTATATGCCAGTTACAGGAACGTGGCAAGAGGAGCCTAGTGATGCTTCTCGGCGCCCGGGTCTTCTTTCAATAACTCGACCGCATGAGCCAGGACGGGCAAAACCACCTGCAGATTCTCCGCAGCGGCTTTCGGATTGCCCGGCAGGTTAATGATCAGCACCCTGCCTCGCATCCCTGCCACCGCACGCGAAAGCATGGCATGCGGCGTAACCTTCCGGCTTTCCAGGCGCATGGCTTCAGCCAGACCAGGAGCCTGGCGGTCAATCACAAGGCCTGTCGCTTCGGGTGTGACATCCCGCGGGGTAAAACCGGTCCCACCGGTGGTGAGGATGATGTCCATCTCGCCGCTATCGGCCCAGGTGGATAGGGTTTTGCGTAACGCATCCAGATCGTCGGGGACGATGGCCGTGTGGGTCACTGTCCAGCCCTGAGCTGTGACAAGGTCCGCCAGCGCCGGGCCGGAGAGGTCGGGGCGTTCGCCTCGTGAGGAGCGGTCAGAAGAAGTCAGGATGCCGAAGCGGAGAGTCATTTCAAATCCTTGCCGTAGGTGTAGACATTTTTCATATGCGCCCAGCCGCGTTTTTCGTAGAAACGCATGGCGCTTTCGTTTTCAACCGTGACAAGCAGGTAACAACGAATACAGCCTTTCGCTTTGAGGCGGCGTTCCAGCTCATCCATGAGCAACTCACCGAACCCTTGCTTGCGGTAAAGTTCGGTCACCGCCAGATGATAGACCAACCCGCGCCGCCCGTCAAAACCGCCAACTACGGTGCCAAGTATTTTGCCATCTGCTTCGGCGACGAGGAACAAGTCAGGGTCGCGTTGGTGCTTTTTCTGGATCTCGTCCGGATCGTCGGAACGGCGCAGTTGAATACCTGGACCGGCGTTCTCCCAAAGAAGCCGAACAGCAGGATAATCTTCGGGGTAGTTGAATTCCCGGATGCGCAGTTCAGTCACAAGGTCCCCCGGCGCTAAGAATGGAGCAGGTCGAACAGTTCTTCAGGCATATAGGGCTTGAACAGGAAGGCGTTCGCCCCTGCAGCCAGACATTCCTCCGTCATGTCAATACCGGAGACCATGATAATCTTAAGGTCCTTCATATCCAGCGTCTCGCGAATCTGCCGGACAACGTCCATGCCATTGTGGTCGCCAAGATAAATGTCAATCAACAGAACGTCCGGCTTCTCACGCCGGATATTGTCCAGGATGTCGCCCGTCTTGTCCAACAGAGTCGCCACCTGGTAGCCCTCCATACCGAGCAGGGTTTTCAGAAGCGCAACCATGGTGAAATCGTCATCCGCCAGAAGCACTTTTACCATTCTTTTTCCTTCGCAGCGGTTTTTTTGCAGGCTTCACAGGTTTCTCCAGAGCTGCCTTCAACACGTCATTGACCGACTCAGCAAAGACGAAAGTCAGCGTCTTGCGAACTTCTTCGGGCACATCTTCGATATCCAACTCGTTGCGTTTGGGCAGGATGATCGTCTTCAACCCAGCGCGATGGGCGGCCAGCATCTTTTCCTTGATCCCGCCAACGGGCATGACCTGGCCGCGCAGGGTGATCTCACCGGTCATGCTGACACCTTTCTTGACCGGGCGGCCGGAAACCAAGGAAACCAGGGCGGTTGCCATGGTGACACCCGCCGACGGGCCATCTTTGGGCTGGGAACCAGCCGGGATATGCATGTGGATGTCGGATTTGTCGAAGAAATCTTTTTGCAACCCAATTTCGACCGCATGCGAACGCACGTAGGAAAGTGCCGCCCGGGCAGATTCCTGCATCACGTTACCCACGGACCCGGTGATCTGGAAGCCTTTTGCCCCGGGCATGCGCGTGGCTTCGATGAACAGGATGTCACCGCCGTAGGGTGTCCATGCCAGGCCGGGAACCACGCCGGGAATGGACGTGCGTGTGTCAATCTCTTCGGTTTCCAGGAAGATGGGGTGCCCGAGCAATTCCTTAACCGCTTTGGGCGTGATCCTGGGCGCCTGTTTCTTACCCTCGGCGATATGTGTCCCCAGTTTGCGGCAGATGGCGCCTATCTTCCGTTCCAGGTTGCGGACACCGGCTTCGCGCGTGTACTGGTTGATAATGGTTTTCAGGGCATCCTTGCTGAAATTCACTTCCGCGGGCCGCAGCCCGTTCTCACGCACCTGGCGCGGGACAAGGTAGCCTTTGGCAATGGCTATCTTTTCGCTTTCGGTGTAGCCAGAGAGATGGATGATCTCCATGCGGTCCAGCAGTGGGGACGGGATGGTCTCAAGCGTGTTGGCTGTGGTAATGAAGAACACTTGCGAAAGATCGAAAGCGACTTCGAGGTAATTATCGCGGAATTCGATATTCTGTTCCGGGTCAAGCACTTCGAGCAACGCCGAGGCCGGGTCACCATGGAAATCCATCGTCAGTTTGTCCACTTCGTCCATCATGAAGACCGGGTTGCGCGATTCGACGCGGCGCAGGGCCTGCAAAATCCGTCCCGGCATGGCGCCGATGTAAGTGCGGCGGTGACCGCGGATCTCAGCCTCGTCGCGCACACCACCCAGTGAAATACGAACAAACTTGCGCTCCATGGCACGCGCAATGGACTGTCCCAGCGAGGTCTTACCGACACCGGGCGGACCGATGAAGCACAGGATCACGCCCTCGCGCTCGCGGCGGATGAGGTCCTTGGAAGGCTCGGCTTTCTCATCCTTACGCTCCAGGCGTAATTTGCGAACGGCCAGGAACTCCAGGATGCGCTCTTTGACATCCTGCAAGCCGTAATGGTCCTGGTCGAGGATCTTCCGGGCATGGGCAATATCCAGATTATCGCTCGTGCCCTGCGACCACGGCAGCGTAACCAGCGCGTCGAGATAAGTGCGGATCACACCATATTCGGCCGCGGCGGTGGGCAGGCGTGCCAGGCGGTCCACTTCGCGGCGGGCCTGGGTTTCAGCCTCTTCAGGCATCTTGGCCGCTTCAATCTTCTTGCGGAACTCCTCCACCTCGATCGCCTGTTCGTCGTTCTCGCCCAGTTCCTTCTGGATGGCCTTCATCTGCTCCCGCAGGTAGTATTCGCGCTGGACCTTTTCGATTTCCGAGCGGGCCTGGTTCTGGATTTTCGCCCCCAGCGAGAGGACTTCCGCCTCGCGCACCAGCAGGTCAACCAGTTTCTCCAGTTTGGCTTTGGTCGAGTCCAGTTCAAGGATAGTCTGGGCTTCCTTGAGTTCGATCCGTTGGAAATTGGCAATCGTGTAAGCCGTTTGGAGCGGGTCTTCCAGTAACACAATGTTGGCCACCAGCTCACGCGGG
>CAIQQN010000121.1 GCA_903873975.1 uncultured Anaerolineales bacterium | reverse complement strand
GCACCGAAATGCGTCCGGCCGCGGGGTTGTAGATGAGCAATGTGTCAGCCATGCCTTTATTATACTTGTGGCGCGGCAAGAATGAACCGTAAGGACGCCGTGTTATAATCCCCGCAGGCAGCCCATGGCAGAAGAGCGCATCCTCAATCATCGCTACCAAATCCTGAAACCGCTTGGCAAGGGCGGTATGGCTGTTGTCTACCGTGCCCGCGACCTGATGCTGGAACGCCTGGTAGCGGTCAAAGTGTTACGCGAAGACTACTCGCGCGACCCGACTTTCCAGGAACGCTTCCGCCAGGAAGCCAAGGCGGCTGCCAACCTGTCGCATCCGAATATTGTCACCGTGCACGATTTTGGTCTGGATAATGGGCAACTGTTCCTGGTCATGGAATACATCCCGGGCATGGACCTGAAGGCGCTTATTAAACAACGCGGCCGGTTCAGCCCGGAGGAGACCATTCCGCTGCTCATCCAGGCCTGCGCGGGCATCGGCTACGCCCATCGTGCCGGGCTGGTCCACTGCGACGTGAAACCGCAGAACATGCTGGTCACGCCGGATATGCGGCTCAAAGTAGCTGATTTCGGCATTGCCCGTGCCCTTGCCACCATCCATCCCGATGAGCAAAGCGACGTGATCTGGGGTTCACCCCAGTATTTTGCCCCCGAACAGGCCTCCGGGGTAGCACCCTCCCCGGCCTCGGATGTCTATTCCGTGGGCATCATCATGTTTGAGATGTTGACCGGTTCGCTGCCCTTCCAGGCTGCCACGACTGCCGACCTTGCCCGCCTGCACGTTGAGGAAGAACCGCCGTTGTTGAGTGAGATGATCCCGGATATTTCACCGACACTGGAGCAGATCCTGACGAAAGTCCTTTCCAAGGAACCTTCCCAACGTTACCGGACTGCCGACCAACTTGGACGCGTACTGATGAACTTTGGCATTGCCAGGTCTGCTCCGGCGCTGGCCCTGACCCCCGAAGCGGCTCCCGTTGCCATCCCTGCCCCAAATGCGAAAGTTGCACCCGCGTCCCCTCCTGCTTCTGGGATTGACTGGGTCTCCATTGGCCTGGGACTTGTCGCTCTGGTGTCTTTGCTGGGACTGATTCCGTTCTGGATGTGGATTTACTTCGTGTATAATCCGCCCATTCGGTAGTTCGACTCTGTGGTCTCCGTGGTAAATATGAGAGAATCTTATGTTATTGCCCCATCCATCCTGGCAGCGGATTTCACCCGTCTGGGAGAACAGATTGCCGAAGCCGAATCCGCCGGTGCAGACTGGTTCCATGTGGATGTGATGGATGGGCATTTTGTCTCGAATCTGACGATGGGACCGTTTATTGTTGCAGCCTGCCGTCGGACGACAAAATTGCCGCTCGATGTGCATCTCATGGTCGAAGCGCCGGAACGTTTCCTGGCAGCATTCGCTAAGGCAGGAGCCAGCTCGCTGATTGTTCATGTGGAAGCCTGCCCGGATATTACTGGGACTTTGAAAACAATTAAATCGCTCGGTTGCAAAGCCGGGGTGACGCTCAACCCGGCGACTCCCGCCAGCGATATCGAGTCTGCATTGATACTGTCCGACCAGGTGCTGGTGCTGACCGTGCATCCCGGATATTCCGGACAGGAGTTAATGCCGGAGATAATCCCCAAGGTGGCCGAAATCCGCCGCAAGCTGGATGAGATCCAATCTCCAGCCTGGCTGGAAGTGGATGGTGGCCTTACTGCGGCGAACATTTCCCAGCTCCGGGATGCGGGTGCAGAGGCATTCGTGTCGGGAAGTGCCGTTTTTCACTACCCAGATGGCATCGCAGCAGGCATCCGGCTGTTGCGAGAACACTTACAATAAAAAGCCTCCCTCAATAGCCGGGGTGAGGAAAACAAAAATCACGGCTTGCGCCGTGACCTTGTCTGTAGATTAATAACCAATTATGCTGTCTTGACCAGCGTGCGGATACACTTGGCACACAGCGTCTTCTTCACCTTGCGACCGTTCTCGATGACCGTTACCTTTTGCAGGTTGGGATGAAAGGGACGGTTGGTAGTTCGGTGTGAGAAGGAGACGTTATGACCGAAGGTAGTGGCCTTACCACAGTGAGCGCATTTTGCCATTTTTTGACTTCCTTTCTTGCCAGGTAAACCCTGTGCCTGTCTTTTGAGAGCGGCGTATTTTACCACGAAACGTATCCTTGTACAAGTCAAGTGTTATTAAAGAGTAACATCTCAATAATATGAATGAAGAATGGGGGTGTGCAGGCGGCTCCGTCGCCCGCACACCCCCACCTCCTCCCACTTATTGAGACGATACATTGAAAGAGTATAGAGGAAAAAACCATGGGCAAAGAAACCACCACTTTGGGCACCATCCATATCTCGCCGGATGCTCTGGCGACAATTGCCTATCATGCCACGCTGACATCCTACGGCGTGGTTGACCTGGCACCGAAGAACCTGGCAGAAGGCATCACGGCAAAGCTCACCAGGGAGCCGGCGCACGGGGTTGCAGTGCATTACAACGGCGAAGAAATTGATATTGATGTTCATATCATTATTGAATACGGCACGCGGATCACCTCGGTGGCTGGTAGTGTGGCCAATGCGGTGCGCTTTAAGGTGGAAAAAGCTTTGGGGATGCCTATTCACCACGTAAATGTACATGTCCAGGGCCTGCATATTAGCGATTCTGAATTGAGTTAGGAGATTTTAGAAGTATGAATCCGGATATTCAAGCGCGGCAGGAGCGTTTAATACTCATGCCGATTGACGGGCAAGCCCTCAAGAAACTGGTCGAAGCAGGCCTAACCTGGCTGCGGGCCAACCAGCAATTGGTTAATGCCCTTAACGTATTCCCTGTCCCGGATGGCGACACCGGCACGAACATGGTCCTGACCATGCAGTCGGCTTACAACGAAATTGACAACCTCGGTCATCACGGGATTGGACAGATGGCTGCGGCGATTTCCCAGGGAGCGCTGATGGGGGCGCGCGGCAATTCCGGCGTGATACTCTCTCAATTGTGGCGCGGTTTTGCGCGCGCTTTGCATGACCATGAGGTTCTGGATGGCCCGGCGCTGGTACATGCTTTTGCCGAAGCGCGTGACACAGCTTACAAGGGCGTTGTCCGTCCGGTGGAAGGGACCATTCTGACTGTTGCCAAAGACGCGGCAGCGGCTGCTGCCCAGGCCATCCGGGAGACAGATGATCTATGCGAGATTCTGGCCCGCGTTGTCATAGAGGCGGACGCCTCGGTTCAGCGGACCCCGGAACTGCTCCCGGTACTCAAACAAGCCGGCGTCGTCGACTCGGGCGGCAAGGGTTTGTATTTCATCCTGGAAGGGATGCTACGTTTTGCCCATGGCGAGCCATTAGACACACCCACAGCTGCCGTCCAGCCTCTTTCGGCAATGAATTTGGAGAACACGATGGATTCGATCGAGCCAGGACAGGATTACGAAGTGGTAGTGGATTTTGTTCCCAGAGAAACGCTCGATTTGCAGAAGTTTTACGGCGAATTGGAAAAGATAGGTACCTCCATTCAGGTGGGTGAAGGCGAGGGGATGTACCGCATGCACATCCATGTCCCGACCGAGAAGCGCTATGAACCGATCGATTTTGTCATGAGCCTGGGCACCATTACCAAAATTGGTATGGAAAACCTGCTTGCCCAGATGGAGGGGATTGACCATAAATCTCCCGGCGCCCGGATTGAACTGGCGAAAATCGAGCCGGGACAGATTGCCGTAGTGGCGGTCTCGCCGGGGGAGGGCATCTCGCGAGTCTTTGCCAGCCTGGGTGTGGCGGCCATCGTCGAGGGCGGGTCGACGATGAACCCGTCCACGAAGGATATTCTGGATGCTTTCGAGAATTTACCAACCGACAAGATTATCATCCTGCCCAATAACAAGAACATCATCCTGGCAGCCCAGCAGGCCAAGGATGTGACGGTCAAGAAGGTTTTTGTTGTTCCCTGTTGCAGCACCCCGCAGGGGCTGGCAGCAATGTTGCATCTGAACCCGGACGGCGAAATAGAAGCGGTGGGTGCCAAGATGTCCAAAGCCACCGAAGATGTGACAACGATTGAGGTCACGACTGCCACACGCACGGTCGAGATAGACGGCGTTTCGGTGGAGCAGGGACAGGTCATCGCTTTGGTGGATGACAAGCTGGCCATCTCAGCGGCTACGGTGGAAGAAGCCTGCCTGGGAGCATTGGCATTTGCCCATGCCGATGATTTTGAGCTTATCACCCTCTTTCATGGCGAGGGCTTACCCACAACAGAGACCAACCGCATCGTGGATGTGATCCGGGCAGCGTACCCTGCACAGGAAATCGAATTGCAGGATGGTGGCCAGCCGCATTATCAGTTTATCATCTCTATTGAGTAGTTGCTGTTGCCGGAGGCTTGGCCTCCGGCGCTCATGATATGTCCAATGTTTGTATCCTCACCGATAGCACTGTGCAGTTTACCCGCCCGGATTTTTCGGGGCATGAAAGGGTGTTTGTTATCCCATTCGAATTTCAAACCAGGACGCAGCAGGGGGATGGCCCCCGGCTTCGAAGCGGCCTGTCCAAGCGGTTAATCCCACCTTCGACGCAAGAGTTTATCCGTTTTTATACCCAGTTAAGCCGCGCATACGATACGATTTTCGTTCTCACGCTTTCCTCTCTGCTCAATCCTGCGACCAGGTTTGCACTTTCTGCTTCGCTGCAATACAGCAACCATGCCACAATTAATGTGGTTGATTCGCTGACGACCGGCATAGGGCTGGGCCTCCTCGTCCAGTCTGCGGCCGCGGCGATGTCTGCGGGCGCTCTACCGGTGGAGATTGAACGACGGATAAGGGCGTCCATCCCGCGCATCTATATGCTATTTTGCATTCCGGAGTTGATGTATCTGGTCCAATCCGGTTACATGGCCTATTCCCAGGCGCTGGTCGGAGAGATGATGGGAATGCTGCCCATTTTCGCCATTGAGGAAGGCCGCCTGACACCAATGGAAAAAGTGCGCACGCAACGACATTTATTCGAGTCTTTGCAGGAGTTCATGAACGAATTCGACGCTCCCGCCCATATTGCCCTGCTGCACGGCGCGAGCCAAAACGCCACCCGCACCCGGCTTGTGCGCCAGTACGTCCAGGAAACTTTCCCGGATACGCTCTTCAGTGAACATACCATTGGTCCGCATCTGGCGGCGTTATTCGGTCCGCAGAGCACCGGATTGGTCATCATGGAAAAACTGGATTAGAGGTATTTATGAAAATCGGTTTTGTCACCGACAGTACTGCCGATATTCCAACTGACCTGGCTGGACAGCACGGCATCGAAATTGTACCGGCGCTGGTAAACATCGGCGGTCAAAGTTATACCGATGGAATCGAGATCGGCCGCGAGGAATTCTATACCCGCCTTCCGAAACTGAACCCTCCGCCGACAACGTCCTCTCCTTCGGTAGGTTCGTTCCAGGAACGTTATGAAAAATTGCTCCGAGCCGGGGCGGATTTTGTGATTTCCCTCCATCCGCCGAATGAATTGAGTGGAATTTTCAATGCGGCCCGCCTGGCAGCGGAGGCATTCGGTCAGCGTGTCAAAGTCCTGGATAGTGGTCAGATAAGCTTGGGGTTGGGGTTTCAGGTCATCCTGGCGGCGGAGGCCGCAGCCCACGGTGCCATCCTGGACGAAGTGACCGCGCTGGTGGACAGCCTCCGCCAGAGGGTGAGACTGGTGGCTCTGCTGGATACCATGGTGTACATCCATCGCAGTGGACGGGTTTCCTGGGCGGTGGCCAAGATTGGCGGCATCCTCCGTCTCCAACCACTCATTGAGCTCCGGTACGGTATTGTTCATCGCTTGGGACAGGCGCGCACGCGCCTGCAGGGAATCGAGCGCCTGGTGGAGGCGCTCAACACCTGGGGTCCGCTGGAACGGTTGGCCGTGCTTCACACCAACGCTGAATCCTCTGCCCGGCAATTGTTTGAAGAGGTGAAATCGAAGGTGACTGTCCAGCCATTGCTGGTCAACGTCACCACTGCCATTGGGACACACGTCGGACCGAACGGGCTGGGCTTCGTGGGGGTACCGATACGGTTTTCGTAAAGTCGTCGTTCTTAAGCCTCATCCGCCTTACCTCCTTCCCCAAAGAAGAGGGAAGATTGAAAAAATGTAGATTTTGCGAGTGAAGCTCGCAAAATCTACATTTTTTCGCATTCTCCCCGCCCTAGCCGAGGCGGCTACAAGCCGCCACTTGTCGAAGCGGCGTCAGGCCGCTCTCGACCGGTTTGGCGACTCGGGTCGCCAAACACAGCTGTTTCGGCGCCATGAGGCGCCGAAGCTTCGTTTCATGGTACACCCTGCGGGTGTGCTTCACGCGGGGTTCGGGGGTGGGGTTGAAAGCCCTGGAAAACAAAAAAACGGCGCTCCCCTGAGCACCGTTTTTGCCTTATCGGAAACGTTATTCCAGGTAATATGTCATTCTTTGCAACCCAATGGACGGGTCAAGATATTGCACGCGTATGCCTGTCGGAACACTCAGGCTGATGGGGGCATAGTTTAAAATGGCTTTGATCCCGGCTTCGACCAGCAGGTTGGTCACTCCCTGCGCTGCCGCCTCCGGGACGCACAACATTGCCACCTTGATGCCAGATTTCCGTATCGCCGTTACGATTTCCTTCGCGTCGAGCACGACAAATTGCTCCACCTGCCCGCCAATCTTGGCGGGGTCGTTATCAAAGACCATCGCCACGCGGAAGCCGCGGTCGCTGAAGCCCTGATAACGGGACAGAGCGTGGCCCATATCGCCCATGCCGACCACGACCACGTCCCAGACGCGCTCCACCCTCAAGATTTTGCGCAGTTGATCAACCAGGAAGGCAATATCGTAACCGGTACCCTGTTTGCCGAACTCGCCGAATTGCGAGAGATCCTTGCGGATCTGAGCAGCAGAGAGACCCACCCCTGCGCCCAGTTCCTGCGAAGAAGTGGTCAGTTTCCCACCGGCCTGCATATGCCGCAGGGCGCGCAGGTAGATTGGCAGACGGCTGATGATGATATCGGGGATATCCTGTTTATTCATGGCATGCCTCGGTTTGAATGCTCTGGACAAACTGTATCATAAAAGAAGGGTTTGTGCAATTCTTTATTTCACAATTATTTGAACGCTGAAATTCCCGCTGCCCTGCAGGTCAACGACCGACAGCGGGAACGGCAAGTAGTGACCACCTGGATAGAGGCGGTCGGGGTCTTCGGGCTGGGACAGGTACGGAAACGAGTCTGTGTAACTTTGTGTCGAGAGCACCGCCCCGCTGCGGACCTCGACCTGCAGCCCGTTGGCCAGTCCCCAGGTCCAGGCACCGGGGGCGAGGCTGCCGGTGTACTCCGCCGGGCCGGAGAAAAACCTCTGCGGATCCACCGCCAGCGGGATGCGGGTGCTGACCGGACCGGGACCCTGGTATGTCATTTCGATGCCGTTTTCAAGCAACTGACAGGTCTTGAGGCGGCTGCCGTCAGGGCTGGTAAAGGTGATACTGTCGGGTGTGATGACCGGCTGGTAAACCGTCCAGGTTGCGGGTTCGTCGCTGAATGCGCCGGGGATTACGCCTGGGTCGGCAGCTTCGCCAAGTTCAGGGTGCCACTCGGAAGGGTCGCTCAACCCGATGGTGAACTGGCTGGATGGCCCAACCAGTTGGTGCGGACCGGTATTGTCAAGATAAAAGAGGTTTGTCAGCCGTGCACCGGCGGGATCCAGGATGGCATAAAAATCCAGGTTCGATAAAACGCATTCCGGCTGGCCGTCGTTGTCCAGGTCGGCTTCGCAATCAGCCTGGTTGGACGGATGCTCCGCCCACTGAGCGGCCCTCAGCAGTTCCGCCACCTGGCCGAGATAATTGGTGCGCAGAGCCAGGAGTTTTTCGTCATTGGTCGGGGCGGTCAGCATGAAATAAGACTGCCAGGCAGAATTAGTGAGGGCATTGTCTGGGGCGAGGCGCAAGGCTGCGGGAAACGGAGAGGCAGCGGATGTCGCTGCCGGTGGATTTACGTTATGCGACTCTACAGGAAATGTCATCAAATCTTCACCGGTCAACGGCTGGATCCATGGATGAGCCGCGATCCAATTAAAGGTGGGACCGGCCATGTCCTCATTCCCCCAGGTGGAGTGGGGCAGATCCCCGCCAAGCACCACCAGGTCGGACAGGTCACCGGAAGAGGCGGCGGCGGCCAGTGCCCGGCGCACGTCGAGCGAGGGGCCATCCTGGGTGGCCTGGATTGCATCCGAGGCGGGGAGAGGAATGAGGCGCCTCCCGCCGGAACTGGCCAGATGGGAGCTGCTGTCAAGCGGGAGGAATTGGGCCGGATAACCTGATTGGAGATCCGAAAAAGCGCTATAGACAAATTGGCTGGCGGTCAGACCAAACCCGGCTGCGAGGCGGCGGCTGAAATCCAGCGAAATGTTCGCTGGTTCGCCATAAGCCACGTCCGGAAGGATCAGCAGGCCGCGGCTGGCCAGGCTTTGGATCTGCGGCGTGATGCCCATGGCCTCCAGAGCGGCCAGACTGGCAGGAGTCTTCACATCCAGCAGCGCCACCGGGACGCCATACTGCCCGGCGTTATCGAGGATATGTTTCAGGCCATGACGTTCGCCGCGCGGGCCGGTGTGGGCCCCATCCCAGCGGCGCAGAGCCTGGGCAGGCGTGGCGGCCGGGAAAACATCCCAAAAGAGGATTGCCAGCGGGGCACGCTGCGTGGGCGGGAGCGCATCCGAGCGAACGTGAGCAGTGACATCCACCGGAGTATTATCTCCCGGGATGAAGGATTCCACTTGCAACGTGAAGGGCTGGGGAACGCTCAGGCGGTTGAAACTCACCGTAATGGAATCCAGCCACGGGTCCCGGCTGACCCGCGGGATGAGGTTGGGATTTGCCGGTGTCAGGCTGGGACGGCCATTGGCAGGGATGTCAATCCTCAGATCCCAGGGATCCCCACCGGGCAGGGTATCGAGCAGGAGTTGGAGGCTGTAATCCGGGGTGAGAGGCAGGTCAAGCAGGTCCACGCGGATCTCGAGATCAGAACCGATGGTGCGGGTATAGACGGCCAGGATGTCAGTAGAGGGGGTGGGAGTATCATCCAGCGGGTCGAGCAGGCGCAGGTCGGCAACAATCCAATCCCGATGGGAAGAAACCGGTACGCAGGCGACGACCGACAGGAGACAAAGAACAGAAAGCAGGAGGGACAGGCGGCGCATTTCGGGTTATTTAGGCTCCAGGCGGCGGGAGCAGGTTTTGTTAGGGTTTCTACGGATCATTCCGCACGGTCAGCGTGTAAGCCACCAGCCGCAGCCCATCTCCGGCGGCGGGGGCCAAACGCATCTGGTAAACCTGACCGGCAGGGAGCAGGACGGATATTCCCGTCTCGCCGCAGACCAGGGAACCCCAGCCGGGGAGCAGCGCCTCGCCCTGCAGGAGTTCCACCCTCAGCGTGGTGTTGCCGGTGCAGGACAGGCTGAAGGTCAGCCGGGCATTTGTCCCGCTGAGGGTATAGGGTGTGAACTCGACCCAATCTTCGAGGTCGCCCTCCGGAGCGGAAACCTGGCTGGAATAGACGAACTGGTGCGTACCGTCGGCGGAGAAAGTGACGCGGATGGCCGGGCTGGCGGAGCTATCACCATCGGCATAAGCCGGACCGACCGTGGGCGTGGGAGTCAGGACCGGGCCGGAGGTCCCGGCTGAGGCAGGCGTAACAGTATTACCGTAATCATCGAGAACCGGCAGGTCGGCAGCGTCCTCGGTCTGGACGTATTCAGCGTTTACCCAGCCATGCCCGCCGGGGCCGGCAGGGTAGACCACCTGGAACCAGGAGGCAGTGGTATTCTTGCCGGTCAGGGAGACCGAAACACCCGGTTCGAGCATGCCGAGCGTATTAAAGGAGGTGCCCGGCCCGCTGCGGACGTTCAAGAGCAGAATCACTTGCCCAACCGGACCGGACGGGGTGGGCGTGGCCTCCAGCGGGATCGCTGTCCCTGCTGCAACTGTGACGTATTGTGCGGTCACCCAGCCGCGTCCCTGCGGGGCAGTGGGATAGAGGATCTGGTACCAGGCTCCCGAGGGATCATGGACGGTGATCTGGACTTTCTCTCCGGCCTCCAGTTGGCCGAGCGAGTCGAAGCCGATGCCGGGGCCACTGCGGACGTTGACCTTGATGGTGAGCGTCCCGCTGATGAGCAGGGGTGCCGCGGTCGGCGTGGGCTGGAGGGGAGTGACCGAAAGGGTCGGCGTTTCGGTGGGGAATGTTGAAGGAGAGGGAGCTGCCGATGAGGTGGCAAGCGGTTGCGGGGTCCCGCACGCCGCCGCGAGCAGACAAAACAACATCAACAGGAAGGGAAATTTTTTCATTTGCTGAGGCCAAAAGCCAGCCGTTTTGCAGGCTGGCTTCCTGGTGTATTTTTCATTACCGGATAGTTATTAATCACGAATACTGCGAATGTACGAATGACACGAATAATTTTTGAAAAGGTTATTAAAAACCGGTCTTCATTCGGCAAATTCGTCAATTCGTGCCACATCGTACTCGAAGAGTATTCGTGATAAAGTGTCCGGTAGCAAGATGATTTTAACAGGCTTAACCTGCCAGCCGGCATCAGGGTGAGACGATGCTCATCGAATTCACCATCCAGTCAAAGGTGGACTGGTATTGCGACCATTCAGTCTGGGGGCTGACGCACAGGATCACGATGATCTCAGAGTTCCGTAAAACGGTGATGATATAGGCTGTTGCCGGGCTGCCATTGGAGATGGCCATTGTATAAATGCCCGAGGCAGCCGGAAGGCCGCTCAGCGTGAAAGTATGCAGTTTCTGACCCTGGCTGAGATTGCCAAAATAGGTGGTGGCAATGTAATCCAGAACCTTTCCCATCGAACCTGCATTGACGGTGAACGAGAGATCGGTGGGTGTCAGGACATTGGTCAGGATGGCCATTGCGGCCCCGGTCAGGGGGGCGTTGGAGGTGTCGTTCAGAATATCCGCCGAGGAGGCCAGGATGACCGAATAGCCGGAAGTGGCATCGCCTGAATCGGAGTAGTGCCAGGTGGTGGGATAGGTGAGACTGATCCCGGCGGGGGGGTTGGTATAGGACAGGCCGGCTGGCGTGGGGGAGGGGAAGAGGCTGGAAATACCGGGAATATCCTGCCTGAAGATGTAAACCACAACCACGAGCGCACAGCACAGGCACAGCACCACTGCGGCAATGCCGAGGCCGATCCACAGGCCTTTGCGGGAGCGCTGGGGAGGCGGCGGGGGTGGGGGTGGAAAAGATGGTTCAGATCCTGGAATGGGTTCCATTATTGCTGTGCTCCTTGGTGTCGGGATGGATTATCAGTATTTTAGCATGGAAGTCGGTTATCGTTTCAGCCCAAAATCGGGGAAAAGATTCACCACAAAGGGCACGAAGGGGGACGAAGTTTCACACTGATTCCTCAATAATCATCTAGACCGCTCTGTATTAATTTATGCTATACTGAAAAATACGGCTGGTAAAGGTGTGGGACTGGCATGAAACAAGTAGTGATTGAAAATCCCATTCTAAATTCCCCCTTCGAAGAACCTCGGATGCATTTTAAGTTCACAGAAGAGGGTATTACCGACGAGATCGTCGAAACCCGGCGAATTAGCCAGTACTTCATCCCCATTCCCCGACCGAAGAAGAAAAGCCCAAAACAGTTATCATTTGAAACCCAATGGACCGCCGACCGCATCGAAGAGAACCGCCTGATCAATTCCATCCGCGAAGGGGTCTCAAAATGGCGCAAAGGCGGCTATATTGGCATCACCAAAACGACCGCCCGTTTACTCGAGTACTGGAAGCGCCCTGAGCGTGAGCACAAGTTGTTCTTCTGCCAGATCGAGGCGCTGGAGACGGCCATCTGGATTGCAGAAGTGGCCGGGAAGTATGGCGAAGCCTGGGTTGAGAACCGCCTGAGGGAGGAGAACGCCCGCTCCAATCCCCTCCTTTACCGCATTGCCTTCAAGATGGCCACCGGCTCAGGCAAGACGCTGGTGATGGGGATGCTGATCGCCTGGCAGACTCTGAACAAACTGGCCAACCCGCAGGACGCGAGATTCTCGGATACCTTCCTGATCGTCACTCCAGGCATCACCATCCGCGACCGGCTTCGGGTATTGCTTCCAAATGATCCCAATAATTATTACCGCCTGCATGACCTGGTCCCGCCCGAACTGTTTGCCGAGCTGGGCAAGGTCAAGATGGTCATTACCAATTTCCACGCCTTCAAGCAACGCGAACGCGTGGCCGCCGGGAAGTTGACCAAGGATATCTTGAAACAAAAGAACGTCAGCCCCTTCACTGAAACGCCCGACCAGATGGTGCGGCGCGTTTGCAGGGAACTGGGCAATAAGAAGAATATCGTAGTTATCAATGACGAGGCCCATCACTGTTACCGGCGCAAAGTGGAAGAGGAAGAAGAAAAGCTGATTGGCGACGAACGCCGCGAAGCCGAACAGCGCGAAGAGGAAGCCCGCATCTGGATCTCGGGGTTGGAAGCCGTAAAGGACAAGATTGGTGTCAAGGTGGTCTATGACCTATCGGCCACGCCGTTCTTTCTGCAGGGATCTGGTTACTCGGAAGGGACGCTCTTCCCCTGGGTCGTCTCAGACTTCTCGCTGATCGACGCCATCGAATCTGGCATCGTAAAAGTGCCGCGCGTCCCGGTGGCGGATGACTCGATGACTGGCGAACAACCCACCTACCGCGACCTCTGGTTGCGCATTCGCGACAGTCTGCCCAAAAAAGGCCGCAAGACCGAAGAGTTTGCCGGCGACCCGCTCCTGCCGGCTGAGTTGGAAGGCGCGCTGCAAAGCTTGTACAGCAACTATGTGAAGTATTTCAAAAAGTGGGAGCAGAATTCTAAGAACCGCGAACGCGGCCTGACCCCGCCGGTCTTTATCGTGGTGTGCAACAACACCAACGTCTCCAAGATGGTTTTTGACTACATTTCCGGCTGGGAAAAGACCCTGCCTGATGGAACCATTGTCAATGTGCCGGGGAAGCTGGAATTATTCAGCAACGTCGCCGATGGCCGCTGGAGCGCTCGCCCAAACACCATCCTGATCGACAGCCAGCAGTTGGAGTCGGGTGAAGGCATGAGCGATGAATTCAAAAAGATCGCTGCGATTGAAATAGAAGAGTTCAAAGACGAGTACCGGGCGCGCTTCCCTGGACGGGACACCGAAGACCTGACCGATGAAGACACCTTGCGCGAAGTGATGAATACGGTCGGCAAGCCGGGGAAACTGGGCGAGCAGGTGCGCTGCGTGGTCTCGGTCTCGATGCTGACCGAGGGCTGGGATGCCAGCACCGTCACGCACATCCTGGGAGTGCGAGCTTTTGGGACGCAATTACTGTGCGAACAGGTGGTCGGTCGAGGGCTGCGGCGGCGAAGTTACGCCACCAATGCGGACGGGAAATTCGAGCCGGATTATGCCGAGGTTTACGGTGTCCCGTTCTCTTTCATCCCCAGCGCCGGGTCGGCCACAGATCCGAAACCAGGCCCTGCCCCCACCCGGGTACGCGCCCTGGAGGACCGGATTGCCTGCGAGATGACCTTCCCGCGCCTCGTCGGTTACCGCTACGAGTTGAAGGGCGAACGCTTGCATGTCACGTTCACACCGGATTCCCGTATGGCACTTTCCACTGCCGACGTGCCGACCAGGACCGAGATGCAGTCCATTATCGGGGAGTCGAATTTCCATGACCTTTATGGGCTGAAAGACAAACGCCTGCACGAAGTGGATTTCCGCCTGGCGGCTCTGCTGTTGGAGCGAAAACTCCCGGATGCCGATGGTAACCTCAAGCCCTGGCTGTTCCCGCAGTTGATCAGCATTGTCCGGCGCTGGCGGGAGGAGTGCCTGACCTGCAAGGATAACGCCTTCCCGCAGATGTTGCTGATGGTGGAGTTTGCCCACAACTCTGCCGAGAAGATCTACCAGGCCATCGTGGCTTCCGCCTCCGAAGAGAAGACTCTTCTGCCCATCCTGCGCCCGTTCGATACGCTCGGTTCCACCCGCTACGTGGACTTTGATACCGCCCGGGATGTGTACAGGACCCGCCCGGGCAAATGCCACATCTCGCACGTGGTACTCGACAGCAACTGGGAGGCCAAACTGGCCGAGACACTGGAAGAGATGGATGAGGTGGTGTATTACGCCAAGAACTTCCAGATGGGCTTTGCCATCCCCTACACACTGGACGGCCAGGAGCATTCCTATATCCCCGATTATCTGATCAATCTGGACGACGGCCATGGACCGGATGACCTGCTTCACCTGATCCTGGAGGTCAGCGGCGAGGCGAAGAAAGAGAAGGCTGCCAAGGTTTCCACGGCACGTACCCTGTGGGTCCCGGCGGTCAATAACCATGGCGGTTTCGGGCGCTGGGCGTTCATCGAGATCGTCGACCCTTGGGATGCGCAGAACACTATACGAGCGTGGTTATCAAGGGGAAGAATAAGAAAAGGTGTTACAAATTCTTCGTCATAGATTCAAGGAATCTAATTAGGGAAGCCCTATGAGCATGGAAAATTTCTTTGATGAAACTACCGACCAATCAATCATCAAGACTGAAATTGTTAGTAAATACTTCTGGGCTTGGGCCAAGGTTATTATTCCAAATGCGAAGAAATCTACCGGTCGAATAGCGTATATTGACTTATTCGCTGGTCCCGGTCGTTATAAAGATGGTACCAGTTCCACACCTCTTTTGGTATTACAGAAGGCTATACAGGATGTCGAACTGAGGCAAATGCTGGTAACAATATTCAATGATAAGGATCAAAATAACTCTCAATCTCTCCAGAAAGCAATAGATAATACCCCAGGCATAAATACTCTCAAATATCTACCTGTGGTTCACTCTCATGAAGTCGGTGACCAAATTGCACAAATGTTCCAGCAAATGCGCTTGGTGCCAACCCTTTTCTTTGTTGACCCGTGGGGATATAAAGGTCTGTCGCTACAATTGGTCAATTCAATACTGAAGGACTGGGGATGTGATTGCATTTTCTTTTTCAACTATAACCGCATTAATATGGGACTTAGCAATCCGCTTGTCAAGAATCACATGGAGGGTCTTTTCGGAAAACAGAGGTCGGATATTCTTCGGTTGAAATTGGAGACGCTCAGCCCGCTCCAACGAGAATTAACTATTGTTGAAGAATTATGTCAGGCTTTGAAAGATATAGGGGGTAAATTTGTCCTGCCATTTTGTTTCAAGAATGATAAAGGAAATCGAACTAGCCATCACTTAATTTTCGTCAGTAAAAACTTCAGGGGCTACGAAATCATGAAAGGTATAATGGCAAAAGAGAGTTCTAATTCTGCCCAAGGTGTTCCTTCCTTCGAGTATTGTCCAGCCGATTTTAAGCAGCCTATTTTGTTTGAACTCTGGCGACCTTTGGATGATCTAGAATGTCTCTTACAAAAGGAATTTGCAGGTAGAACCATAACCATGCAGGAAATTTACGAATACCATAATGTGGGGCGAAGGTATATCGAGAAGAATTATAAAGATGTCTTGAAGAAAATGGAGCAAGAAGGAAGAATATTGGCCGACCCGTCTGCTACAAAGCGACGCAAAGACACATTTGCAGGTTCTGTTAAAGTTATTTTTCCAAAATAAGAGGTACCAATGTCTGCAAATTCAGGTATTGAATGGACAGAATCAACATGGAATCCAATGACTGGCTGTACAAAAATTAGTCCCGGCTGTAAGAATTGTTATGCCGAGCGTATGGCCTTGCGTTTGCAGGCGATGGGTCAGTCCAACTACGCAAACGGTTTTAAACTGACTTTGCATGAGAACGCTTTGGAATTACCAATACTATGGAAAAAGCCGCAAACCATCTTCGTCAATTCCATGAGCGATCTATTTCATAAGGACGTACCATTGGCTTTTATCGAACGAGTATTTGACATGATGCGTCAGGCCAGTTGGCATCAGTTCCAAGTCCTTACAAAACGATCAGATCGCTTAGTGGCTCTCTCTCCGAAACTTGAATGGGCGCCGAATATTTGGATGGGTGTCAGCGTTGAACTCGAAAAATACTCTTTTAGAATCGATCACCTCAAGCAAACCGGTGCAATAGTTAAATTTCTTTCCCTTGAGCCTCTCCTTGGCCCCCTACCGATATTAAATCTTGAGACTATTAACTGGGTAATTGTCGGTGGTGAGTCTGGTCCGAGAGCTCGTCCGGTTGAACGCGATTGGGTAATTGACATTCGCAATCAATGTCGGAGAGCCAAAATTCCCTTCTTTTTCAAGCAATGGGGTGGATTCAATAAAAAGAAAAACGGTCGAATGTTGGAAGGGCGGACTTGGGATGAAATCCCCGATAACCGGGTAACTGCTTGAATGCAATGCTATTACATTAGGATTGATATATGTCACCTAAAAGAAAAGGTATTTCTTCAACCCCCGTCTCCTCGCACACCCACGCGGACAAGCGCCCCAACATCCCCACCGAGGAATTGCGTGACTTCATCGCCGAGGACGAGAAGAAACCCAAAACCATGCTCTATCCACGTGATCCTTCGCTTGACCCGCAGTTGGTCTGGAAGGGCAAAGATGAGCAGGATGCCGCTGACCTAGCCGTACCTTCTGTGCCAGTCTACATCCAGGAGCACATCAAGCCGCAGGCCATCGTCGAGTTGGTTCGGGCGGAGGCCAACAAGGGCGCACCGCAACAGCCAATGCTCTTTGCGGATTTCAATGGCTTGCCTTTCGAAGAACGGGTGGATTTCTACCACCACGACCAGCACTGGACGAACAGGATGATCCTGGGCGATTCCCTGCTGGTGATGACCTCCCTGGCCGAGAAGGAAGGCCTCAAGGGCAAAGTGCAGGTGATCTACCTCGACCCTCCCTATGGGATCAATTTCGGCTCGAATTGGCAAGTGAGTACTCGGAAGAGAAGAGTAGTGGATGGGAGAGCCGACGATGCGACCCGTCAACCCGAACAGATAAAAGCCTTCCGCGATACCTGGAACTTGGGCATCCATTCCTACTTGGCATACCTGCGCGACCGGCTGGTCATTGCGCGCGAACTGCTGACTGAGGGCGGCAGCATTTTTGTACAGATTGGGGATGAAAACGTGCATCTGGTTCGTTGTATCTTAGACGAAGTATTCGGTAGCGAGAACTTCTCTGCGCTTATTACGTTCAATAAAACCACACCACTTGGAACTGAACTTCTACCGGCAACCGCAGACTTCATATTATGGTATGCAAAGAAAAAAGAACAAATGAAGTATAGGCAAATATATATGGAAAAAAAGCCTGGAGAAGTAGGCGCTACGCGGTATTCCGGAGTTGAATTGCCTGATGGTTCTAGAATCCCCGTATCTGAATATGAAGGAAATTGGGATGGCGTTAGACCATATACCGACAACGATACTTCTGCCATGTTCACAACTCCACACCTCGCACTTCCTTTCAAACTTCACGGCACAGTTTATAGTCCAAACAAGGGAAGACAATGGCAGACGACATTGGATGGAATGAAACGCTTAGGGATGGTAAATCGTCTAATTGTCCAAGGAACTAGCTTGCGTTATGTAAGGTATTTGGAGGATTTTCCTGTAAACCCTTTATCAAACATTTGGATCGATATTGGCGGCATCCAAAGCCGTAGTGATCCAAAAATATATGTAGTTCAGACTTCAACATCGGCAATTCAGCGCTGCATGCTGATGACCACTGACCCTGGCGACCTGGTGCTTGATCCCACTTGCGGCTCCGGAACAACGGCCTACGTGGCCGAGCAGTGGGGCCGGCGCTGGATCACGATTGATACTTCGCGCGTCGCCATCGCCCTGGCGCGCACCCGTCTCATGGCCGCGCGCTTCCCTTACTTTCTGTTGGCTGATTCGTACGAAGGGCACAAGAAGGAACGCGAACTCAACCCCCTCACTCTGGGCGAAGCAACCGAAGGAACCGGAAATGATGGGATGGGTGGGGGTGACATCAAACGCGGCTTTGTCTACAAGCGCGTCCCACATGTCTTGCTCAAGTCCATCGCCAACAACGAAGAAATTGACGTCATTCACAAGAAATACCAGCCTCACCTCGAAGAATTGCGCATAAAGATCAACGAGGCTGCCGGGAAAAATTGGGAAGAATGGGAAATCCCGCGCGATGCCCCCGTAGGGGCGCAATATGTTGCTCCTTTACAGGAATATTGGCAAACCCGCCAAGCCCGTCAGAAGGAGATCGACGCCTCCATCGCCCGCCGGGCCGACACCGAGTTCCTCTATGACCAGCCCTACGAAGAACTCCGGCGCATCAGGGTGTCCGGTCCATTCACCGTCGAAAGTCTCTCCCCGCATCGCGTCCTGGCCCCTGACGACCCCGCCACCGCCTTCCGCGAGGATGCCCTCAACACCCAGGACTTTGCCGGGATGATCATTGAAAACCTGCGCACCTCTGGCGTCCAAAACACCATCAAGAAAGAGCGCTTGAAATTCGACCGCCTCGAACCCTATGCCGGGACATGGATCCATGCCGCCGGGGAGTACACCGAAAAGGGAAATACGCGCAGGGTGGCTGTCAGCATCGGCCCCGAACTTGGCACTGTCGGTCCCGAACAAGTCAAGGAAGCCGCCAAGGAAGCCTTGAAAGGCATTGAGTTCGACCTGCTCATCGTTTGCGGCTTTGCCTTCGACCCGCACGTCAGCGAAGAAGCCAAGCGCTACGGCAAGCTGACCGTCCTGCCGGCCCACATGAACCCCGACCTGGCCATGGGTGACGAACTGCTCAAGAAGACCGGGGCCGGGAACCTGTTCATGGTTTTCGGCGAGCCGGATCTGGATATTAAAAAGAAGTATGGCAGGATCACCGTCCATCTCAAAGGCCTGGACGTCTACGACCCGACCACGGGCGAGGTGCGCTCCAACTCCACCGACGACATTGCCTGCTGGTTCATCGACACAGACTACAACGAGGAGACCTTCATCGTCCGCCACGCCTACTTCACCGGCGCTGACCAGCCCTACGAAAAACTCCAGCGTGCCCTGCGGGCCGAGATCGACGAGTCCGCCTGGGCCGCGCTGTACTCCACGACCTCCTATCCCTTCGACCCGCCCAAGACCGGCAAGATTGCGGTGAAGGTGATCAATCACTACGGGGATGAGGTGTTGAAGATATATGAGGTGAAATAAGGAGGAGCTATGTCCGAATTCAAATTTGAAATTATTAAAAAGATTGGTGTCCTTTCAAAGTCTGACTCGGGCTGGGCCAAGGAGCTCAACCTGATCAGTTGGAACGAGAGAGAGCCAAAATATGACATCCGTGAATGGTCCCCGGATGGCGGGAAAATGGGCAAGGGGGTAACCCTGTCGAAAGAGGAATTGCGGGCATTGAAAGAGTCGTTGAATAAAATGGAGTTATGATTCCAATAAGGTGTTCGTGACCCCGCGCGAGACCATTGGCGTGACGGGTAATGTGGATGAGACCATCGAGTCCGCTGGCGGGTAGCCGGTAAAATAGGAAATAAATGGCGCAAAAAAAGTACGTAACCAAAGAAGTTCTTGTGGTTCTCTTGCCTAAAATATCTGCCCTCGATACGTTGAAAAGCGAATTGTGGTACCACATCCCCGTGGAAAAAGCGCCCAATCGTTGGCCTCCAAAGGTGCTGGCGTTCTATCAGGGAAAAGTATTTGGCGTTGAAGAAGCGTATAAGATCCGCTATTCTGGGGAGGTTTCGCAAATTGATATTGTCCCCCGCAAAGAACTCTTTCCGGATGACTATAAGAACCTGCATAAAGCAGAGAAATTGTATTATCGGCTGCAAGTGGGCAAACTCAAAGAGCGCGAAACACCGATTGTCAGTTATCGTCCTCGTCGCCTGTCGTTCATTCCAACGACTTTTGAAAAGTTTCAACTTGCAGAGCAGATCAACGATTTATTCGATGGAAGTAAATTGGAAGATAGGTTATGGGCAGAGTTCAAGTACATCAATATTCTTGCCGAAAGGCAATGGAAACTAAAAATTCAAGAACATGCATACTATCTAGATTTTGCAGTCTTTTGTAAAAACGGGAAACTCGCGATTGAAACCGATGGATATACAACACACTATGAATCGTCACTCCAAATTGACTATGATACCTGGAGGCAGAACGAAATTGAAATTGACGACTGGCGATTCTTGCATTACACGAGCAAACAAGTCAATGATGATAAAACTCCCTATTTTGCACAGATACAAAATAAAATTGAACAACTTGGTGGATTAGAAAGCCCGGAGGATTTCAACAGAAAAATTGGCGAAGAACAAGCTGAATATCTGGTTGACAATGATGAGGATATTGATTAGCAATATCACTCTCCAGAAGGGCGATTTGGATGTGTTCATCGAGTCCGCAGACGGGTGGCAACCTAAAAAAACCAATAAAATCGCCCTTGCAAAATCAGAACATTTGTTCTATAATAACCATGCGGCATTCCAAGTCTTCCTTGTCGCGTTTTTTGGGACCTTAACATTTGATATTCCGAAGAAGTACGTTGGTAGGGGCGCAGCGGTGCTGCGCCCTCTTTTAGAGTCCACGACATGCCATCCCTTGCACCTTCACCATCAAATCAGCGCCTGGGCTCGCCTCTCACGCAAGCTTTTCAACTTCCTGGCGTCTATTCGTTATTCGTTCCTCAAAGTCGAACCGCTGCCCAAAATGGCTCTCTTACAAGCGTACTTAACCTATGAAGGACTTCTCGATGTGAACGGCGCTTCCGCGTAAAGGGATTCGTTCCTCTTTTTTTAAATTTGAAAACGAATGCCCCCCCTTTTTTGCGCACTATTGGTCGAGGCGACCTTCGCGAAGCATATCATCCCCGCCGGGGGATTCCCGTGGGACGAGTCGTCGATGCTAGGCTCTTCAGGTAATTC
Source organism: uncultured Anaerolineales bacterium (assembly GCA_903873975.1). GTDB lineage: Bacteria > Chloroflexota > Anaerolineae > Anaerolineales > Villigracilaceae > UBA877. The sequence continues at coordinate 11,000 of CAIQQN010000121.1, read as the reverse complement.
TGCCACCCTCCTCCTGCCTTGGCTCGTCGTATTGACACCAACCTGCCTTATGTGCCAATAACATTCAAGCTTATTGGCACATTTACACGCCTTCCACACTGGATAATACCCTTTCGAACTTTTCGAGCGCCTCGTCGATGACCGCGTCCGTATCTGCCATGGATGTGTACATGCGCGACCCAGCCAGGGTGATGAGGCCGTTGGCCATATAGGCGGCGCCCATCTCTTCCAGCATGTGCATGCGTGGCTTGAGCTCCTTCAGCAGCCGGAGGGGGTGGCGCAGGTCGAGCAGCATCACGCCGGAGGTCTCCAGGTGGCAGATCGAGCCCTGGTTGAAGGCCAAGAACGGCAAGCCGTATTTTTCGATGATGTCCTGCAAGCCCCTGGTGAGACGATCTCCGGCGCGCCCGGCGAGGACCGGGGCATTCGTCCGTTCCATTTCCAGGAGGGCGTAATACCCGGCGACGCACGAAAGCGGGTTGGCTGAAAGCGTCCCGCCGATGTAAGCCCGTTCACCGCTCCCGCCGATGCCGGCCGCGAAGCGCGAGATCACATCCGCCCGCCCACCCACGCCACCGGCCATCGGGTACCCGCCGGAGATGCACTGACCGAAGACGGTCAGGTCGGGCTTGACCCCGAAAGAGCCCTGCGCCCCACCCATGCCGAGTCGGAAACCGGTCACGACCTCGTCGAAGATGAGCAGCGCTCCGAACTCGTCGCACAGCTCGCGGACCTTGTGGTTGAAGTCAAATGGAACCGGGCGCGTGCCGGACTCCGGGCCGACCGGCTCGACGATGACCGCGGCCGTCCCCCCCAGCAGGCGGTTGAAGATCAACCTGGCTTTCAGCGCCCCCAGGGAATTCGGGAAGAACTCCTGGGTGTTGGCGGTGGCGCCGGGCGGGATGCCTTTGGCCTCCATTCGCCCCGTCCCTGGAACGTGCAGACCGTAAACCAGCGAGTCGCTCCAGCCGTGGTAGGCCCCGCCGACCTTGATGATCTTCTTTTTCTTGGTGAACGCCCGGGCGGCCCGGATGGCTGCCATGACGCTCTCGGTGCCGGTACCCAGCATGCGGAACATCTCGACCGAGGGCATGAAGCGGTTGACCAGTTGCGCCAGCTTAAGTTCGTACTCGTGGAACAAGCCGGTCACCGGCCCGCAGGTCTGCAGCAGCTCGATGACCCGCTCGCGGACCGGGGCGTAGTTGCTGCCCAGCATGGTCGGACCGCCGGCCTGGAGGAAGTCAATGTAGCGGTTGCCGTCCGCGTCCCACAGGCAGGCGCCCTCGGCTTTTTCGACGGCGATCGGGAACGGGTAGTTGAAGGCCAGGTTGTGCTGGACGCCGCCGGGGATGAGTTTGCGGGCTTCGTCATTGAGCGCCTTCGAACGGGCGCACCTGGTGTCGAAATAGTCCAGATAATCCTGCATCCTATCACGCCGCAGCGGGCGCATCGGCTGAGCGAGCAGGTTCTTCAGCTTAGTGTAGACTTCGACCGTATCGGGATATTCAGAGATGGCATATTGTTGTTCGGTCATTGGGTCATCCTTCAGTAGATTTTTGTATTGTAAAAATGATGCCTACAGTATCATAACCCCGCTGAAAAGGGAAGTGATACTATTAGTTCCCTTGGAGCCTTCTCAAAGGACAAGTTTTCAGCCCTACCCCCGGCCCCTCCCCAAATTGGGGAGGGGAGAATTGTGCGAAAAAGGGGGTATGGGCGCGAAGCGCCCATACCCCCTTTTTCGCCTGTTTACACATTGCGACCCTGCGCGAGAAGGCCGATCAGTTTCTCCGGCTGATGGGAAAACTCCGCGATCGGAACCTGCCCGCGCACCATCGAAAGAAGGGTTTCGGTTAGCAGGCGGCTGACAGGCGTGGGGACTCCGAACTTTTCCCCATAGCGGACGACAGCCCCCTGGAGCCACTCCACTTCACTCGTCTTGCGCCCGGCGTGCAGGTCAATGTGGAAGGACGGCATCTTCCCGCCTCTGCCTCCGCCGACGACCTTCAGCAACACGGGATGGGCCAGGAAGGTCGGCAGGCGCAAGGCCAGCGCCAGAACCCGCACAGGCATTTTGGGCAGGTCCACCGGGTGGATCCCCTGGGCTGCCATGACCGCCAGGGTCTCATGGGACATGCGAATCTCCAAATCGTACAGCCCCGGATGAGCAATTACCTCCGCTGGGCTCATATCTACAATTGCGGCCGTGGCACTCCCCGGCAGGTTGGCCAGGAGCTTGGACCACTTCATGTCCGCCGGGCGCGGGTAAAGATGGGCGTTCAACGAGGCTGCATTCAATGCACTCTCCAACCGCTTTGAGAGAGGATGACCGGCCGAGATCCCGATCCCACGCGCCTTTTCCAGAACGATATCGCCGGCGGCACGCCGGAGGATCGAACAGGTCAGCGTGCCGGCAATGGTGCGGTCGGAGCCGAGCGAGGCGGCGATGAGGGGTTCGTTGTCGACGCCATTTTGAAGACAAAGGATGGGCGGCATCCTGTCCGCGAAAGGTTTGATGCCCTGCAGGGCTGCCGCAGTGTCGAAGGATTTCATGGCAAAGAGCGCAACCTCGAACGGCCCGTGCTGCAGCGCCTGCTCCAGCGAGGAAACAACCTCAAAAGAGGCCGGAGGGACGATCAACGGCTCTGGAGCCTGCCTGTGTTTGTCGATGGATACATCCAGCCGCAGCCCGTGCTGGCGCAGTTCGGCTGCGACAGAGGGTTGCTCAATAAAGACCACCCGGTGTCTGGCCAGTGCCAGCGATCCGCCAACGTAGGTACCGACTGCCCCGGCACCGAAAATCAGCACCGAGATCGGTTTAAAGTCATTCATCCAAAAACCTCCAAAGAGCTATATTGGGTGCATTCCTGCCCATCATTTTATTCGAGCAACAATTGTTTTCGATGAAAGCGGGTTAGAGCGATGCCCATGAAGATGCCATCCACCATAAGCAACAGCACAATGAGGATTAGTAACAGGTTGGTTACTCCCAATGGTGTGATCATCTGAACAATTATTCCCTTCCAGGCTTCCGGCATAAAGGGGCCGACGAAAAAAGCTGGAAGCAGCATGGGAATAAAAAGAGCCATCACAAAATTTCTTTGGGCGTCAAGGAGTGTTTTGGCATAAAGTGAAGAGTTTGTTCCCATTATGGCAACCAACAACGAAAAAAACAGACTCAAAAGTACGGTCGAGACCACAATGCCAGGCGGATAGAGCAGGAACCTGCCATTTGCAAGGAAAAGGTTGATCGATCCAAGGCCCAGCAGCATATTAACCAAAGCGACTCCCCAGCCATATAAAACTGCCATGCCGATCTTGCCGAACAGGATTGCCTGGTCTAAAACTGGAGTGGCCAGGAGGGGTTCCAATGTTCCGTGCTCGCGCTCGCCGACGAATGCATAAGGGCTGATGAACCCAATGACCACAAAAGGCACCAGCACGGAACATGAAAGCACCATAATGGGCGATCCCAGCCAGGCGGGGCCCAACCTTAATGGCTCATATATGCCAAAGGCAGCGCAAAAGACGATAACCGGCCATACCCCTGCCATTAGATTGTGGTATGAAAAAAGTGTGGATCTTAATTCTTCCCACTCCTTCTTCATGATCACCAAAGTTTGTGCAAGCAAGGTCTACATCCTTCATCCCCGGCGGCGAGGACGCCGCCTAGAGCGATGTTTTGTCAGGGGTTCTTAAATAAGTGCCGCTGTGATGGCGAGGCAACAAACCCTTTTCTTCTCTCCGGCTGGCCAACGGTCTGCGCTTAACCTGCGGCAAGGCCAGAACAGCGAGGCGAAGCCGCCAAGTGAAGCGCAGGTTAGTATGCTTTTCGGCAGTAAATACCGGATCACAAATAAGCTGTGGGAGTACGATCAGCCCATGGCTGAGCGCGCTCGAGCTGGCCGGCAAGGCGGAAGAGAGCGGCCTCGTCGCCGAAGTGCCCGACAAATTGCATCCCGATGGGCAGCCCGGCTTCATTCCAATAAAGCGGCACCGACATGGCCGGCTGACCGGTCACGTTGAATACTGGAGTATATGGCATAAAATCGAATGTCTGGTTGGCCAACGGCTTGATTACACCCAGCGCATTCAGCAGCCAGGCGGTATTGAGGCGACCCACCAGTCCTATCATAAACCGCTGTGCGCCGGAGGGCTGCATCGAGCCCGTAAGGATGGGAGGTTGAGCGAGAGTTGGGGTAAGCAAGACATCATAATTTTCAAAGAAGCGACCCACACCACGCGCCGAAGCCAGCAAGTAGTTCAACGCTTTAGCGTAACTGCCAGCACTAAAGGCCTGGCCCAGCAAAGCCAGTGCGCTGGTGCCTATTTCGAAATCAGCATACCTTGTCTTGCGCCCAGCGAGGCCGGCAGCCCAATCGATCGTATCGCGTGTCTCGGCCGCGATCATCGTCAAGAACGCGATGGCAAACGCCTCCTGGTCGATCTCAGGCGCGGCTTCCACCAGTTCGTGTCCCAACCCTTCCAGCAAGCGCACAGTAACATCCAATCCCTTCTGGCAATCTTCATGGACGTTATGACCCATGAAAGGGTGCGAGGTGAAGGCGATGCGCAAGCGACCGGGCTCGGCGGTCACTTCCTGCAAATAAGGCCGCGCCGGCGCTGAGGCCCAGTAAGGCGCGCCCACATCCGGCCCGGCGATGGCATCCAGCATGGCGGCGCTGTCGCGCACCGAGCGGGTGAGAACGTGTTCCTGGGCAAAGCCCCGCCAGATATCTCCTACATCCGGCCCGGTGGGAGTGCGGCCGCGGGTGGGCTTTAATCCAAATACACCGCAGCACGAGGCGGGGATGCGGATCGAACCGCCCCCGTCAGCGCCGCCTGCCAAAGGCACCAGGCGGGCAGCCACCGCAGCCGCGGAACCGCCGCTGGAGCCGCCCACCGTGCGGGTGAGGTCCCAGGGGTTGTTGGTGGGGCCAAAGGCTTCCGGCTCGGTATAAGGCAGCAGGCTGAACTCGGGGACATTCGTTTTCCCGAGCAGGACCACCCCCGCAGCCCGGTAACGGCGGACGATCTCGCTGTCATGCGGCTGGGGGACATCCTTCAACATGCGGGTACCACTGCTGGTGGGTATGCCCTCCACGGTGGCATGCATGTCTTTCAGCAGGAAGGGCACCCCCTTGAACGGGCCATCAGGCAGTTCACCCTGGGCGGCTTTGCGGGCTTGAGCATACATTTTGTAGATGACGGCATTAATCTTGGGGTTGTGCGCCTCAATACGGCTGATGGCCTCTTCCACCAGTTCGACTGGCGAGATCTTTTTTGTGCGCACCAGTTCTGCAAGGCCCAAGCCGTCGTACTTATGAAATTCGGGAAAAGTGGTCATAGGCTCCTCCAAGAGTCCAGGCTAAAGGGATGGAAAGAAGGCTAACCAGTACCTCAGCCGCTGCCTTCTTGGTTATTGGAAGCTTAACGGCTTATAGAATTCCACTGAAGTATAGATAATAAATGGAGCAGGGTCAAGTGGTTTATGGAGCACGGAAGACGGAAATGGGGTGGACGAGGGTCCGCCCCAGAATCGTGCCTTCCCATGCTGGAAATAAATTACGGCAGGTTGAAGGTCAGCACCAGGAACTTGGCCATCTGGGCGCGGGTGACCGAGTCATCGGGACAGTAGTTACCTCCACCGCAGCCAGAGGTGATGCCCTCGGCGGCTAGCTGCTTGATCCAGGCCGCAGCCCAATAGCTGGTGGACACGTCGCCAAAGCCGGTACTCCCGCCCACAGCGGGAGGCGTATAAGCAGCGCCATGTTTTGCCTTCAGGAGGAATTTAGCCATCTGGGCACGCGTGACCGGGTCATCAGGGCAGTAGGTGAGAGGCGAGGCAACACAGCCGCTGGTGATGCCATCGGCGTAGAGTTTCTCGATCCAGTCGACCGCCCAATAGGAGAGAGGCACATCGGCGAAGACGAGGCCAGTACCGACGGGCGGGGCATAGGCCGAGCCGTTAATCCCCTTCTCAAGGAACTTGGCCATCTGGGCGCGGGTGACCGACTGCTCCGGGCAGTAGAGCAGCGGACTGAGGCTGCAGCCGCTGGTGATGCCGGCAGCGTAGAGGCGATCGATCCATGCATATGCCCAATGGTCGCGCGATACATCAGCGAAGGTGGTCGACTCGGAGTTTGTCGCCCCCGAATCGGGGTCCACCATCAATCCGGATGAATCCACCGCTTCGAAATCATTACCGGTCAAGTCATCCAGCAGGTGCAGCATATCGTTATCCCAGCGGTCATCGGGCGCGCCTGAGATATACCAGTCCGAACCGTTGTCGGCCAGGATGATCCCATACGTTTTCATGGCGCGCAGAATGACCTGCAATACTGGGGGATAGCCGCGGATGTCGAAAGAGGCTTTCAAGCGAAAGTGCGCTCCCATTGGAGGAATTTGCGGGGCACCCGGGTCATCCGAGGTCAGGTGGCGCGCCGGCCAGATGTAACCGTTAGTCTGGCTGGCGGTAAAACGGATGGCATGGTTGATCGCGCCACTAGCGATCTCATCATAGCGCACCAGGCCCGGCAGGATCGGCAGTCCAGCGGCATCGGCGGAGGTCCAACCTGCCGGGCGCAGGGCATTGGAGTCCAGATCCCAGATCGCACCGGAGCCGCCGTGCCACGCGCCGCCTGAATAACTGGCATCATAGATTTCGTAGAGGAAACAAGTGGAGGCGTCCACCACCAGGAGATGATGATCGGAGCCCCATTCGATTTTTGGATCGCCAGGAATGGGGTAAGGTCCAGGATCGGATTCGTCCGGGTAGTAGAAATCCAGCACATAGCGGGGTGTTGCCGCCCCGGCCAGGTTGTAAGGAATACCGATCGGCCCGCCATCCCACATACCAGAACCGAAATCCATGTGGAAGCCGGTATTGCGGCTAATCGTGTTGACCCATTGATCGGAGTGCGCGTCGAGTGGCAGATTGTCCACGCGGGTATTCCAGATATTATTGGCTGGAAATATAGAGCAGCCACTAATCGCGGGAGCAGACTGAGAAGCGCCAGCGTTGGAGACAGCGCTCTTGCTGACCGGGGCAGTGCTCCTTCCGACCGGAGGTCCCAACAACAGGGCGAATATCAGGCTGGTGGAAAATAAGGTTTTGGAAAGCAAGGGTTCCCTCCCGATAATGAAAAATCCCGCAGCTCCTGGCAGGTGGGGGCTCGGCGCTTTAAGTATGATGCAACCACCAGGATGAGATGATCAGTATCAATGACACTATACAACTTATGATGGGCTAATACAAGTTGGAGAAAATGGGGCGACTGTTCCTGAGGCGACCAGCCATTCATTGAATATCGTCAGCTGGCTAATGAAAGTTCGCCCTCGCACGATCAATTTGAATTGAAATACGGGGGAATCTTATCAGGAGCCTTCCGCAACCTGCCTCAGGCCATCTTTATCCGTCAGGGCGAACTCCGTCCGGGTGATATCAATCAGCTTCTTGTCCGCGAAGCGGTAAAGGGCGCGGCAGACCATCTCGCGGGTTGTGCCAACCCGGGCCGCCATATCATCCAGGGTTAGATGGCGGGCAATGGTTACATCCCCTGTGCTTTCGAAATCGTCTAACAACAGTCGCGCCAGGCGTCCGGCTACCGGCTGAAAGGCCAGTTCCTCGACGATGGCGCTGGCGCGTTGCATGCGCTGGATCATCAGCCCACATAAATCCCAGGCCATCTGTCCATGCTCGATAAATACCGGCTCAATAAACAGACGGTGCCAGAGATAGACTCGCGACGGCAGATGGGCTTCCAGCGTCGCCAATAGCGGCGCCTCATCTTGAAAGAAAGCCAATCCCCAAAACAACTCTCCTGCTCCGAAAGTGGTTACCAGCAAATTACGCCCCTCGCCAGATACCTTGACAGCATCCAGTTTCCCCTCCGCCACCAGGAATAAGTACGGCCAAATATCCCCCTGCATGACAAGCCTCTCGCCTTTTCTTAGCTCGCGCTTGACAGCGCCCTTTACTAGCAGGCTGCGCGCAGCCTCATCCAGCGAGGAAAAAACAGGATTGGCGCGTAAGAGGTCCGTTAACTGATCCACGGTCAACATTATAAATCAAGGATGCGGATTCTGCTTACTTTCCATGAAAGAATCTGTCAGCTTTGATTCGAATGGGAGTTTTCCACGCAACCAAAATCTCTGAACTGAATTTGCCTTAAGGCAAAGACTTCCTCTTGACAATTGTGCTACATTTCACATAGAGGAAATGAATTCTATGAAGAATTGGCTTCTAATACTGGCTGGAGTTGCATTGCTTTTCCTTTCAGCCTGTCAAACACAGGAATCAGCCTGTGAGTGGGCTACCGGAACGCCGCAATTCCTGACGGTCCCACCGGAGGATCTACCCACGCCCTTACCCAAAACCAACTCTCCACCCATCTCGATGGAGATCGGAGGCAAAACCATCAGTGTAGATAAAGTCGTCGAGGGTCCATTGTGCAACGATACCTGGAGCGGGACCGTGTACGTTACCTGTAATGTCCAGGTCTACCAGTGGGAGGATCAGCCCACCTTCCTGAAGAACTGTAATCTCACCATCGAACCAGGTACCGTCGTTTACGTGGCTTACCATAATGATACAGCTTATTACAATGGCTGTTCGTGTCACACCGGCGAAACCGCCGGACCATAACCAAAATCGAAAAGGAGAAGAACAAATGAAAAACAAGAATGTGCTTGGAGGCATCCTGGCAACCATTGCCAGCCTGATGGGTATCATTGGACACATGCTCCTGTTCATGGACTGGTACCAGGTCGGAATGCATACGCCAACCGCCGAGCCGGGCTGCGAAATACTGCTGAAATACATTCATCCCCTCATGGCAGATTTCGGCATGCTCGGCGGGGTGTTGTTTGCCGTCAGCGCTTACGGGTTCTTTACTAAAAAGAACTGGGCCTTTTTCCTGTCCGTGGTGGCGCTTGTGCTGGCGCTGCTTGGGAGCTGGTTCATCAATGTGCCCTATATGGCTGCTGGATTGCCCCCAGTCTATTTCATGCTGTTCTGGCCTTATGTGCTGCTCTATTTCCTATTCCTGAGAATGGTCGGGAACGTCTCCTGGAGCAAGACCCTGTTGGCGTTGCTGACTGGGGTTGCTTACATCTTCTGCTGGATGAATGGTGTTGCCAGCACAAGTCGCATGGTTACCATCGGGGCGCCTATTTTCTTCCTCGTGGAACGCCTGCACTGGGTTGCAATGATTGGGTGGGCATTGGTGACAGTCGGTATCATCATGAAACCGAAAGAGTGGCATTGGGTTGTTGGGATTGTCGCGGCGGTAACAGAGCTCGTAGTGGGCATCCCGCTGGCGATCGCTACCGCCGAGCAGTTGGGCAGGTTCTCCCTGTTTGCCTTGGGACCGATCGCATGTCTCGCCCTCCTTATCATCCTGGTCTGGCCGGGATTATGGCAGCGCTGGACCGGGACGAAGGAAGAAGCTTAGACATAAAAAAGAACCCCTGACTGTTTTCCACAGGGACGATCTGCCGGTCGTCCCTGTGGTCTTCACCATGACAGAAGGCAAAGATATCTCTTCAGGTCGTGCAGTCCTGTTGAAGGGATATTCCTGGCTGCGGTTCCTGTGGATTAAACCAGCCCAGGCGCGAGGAGGCATCCATGCAATTTATCAAGGACCGCTTCAATTATCTTTTCAAATCCACCAAAGGCCTGATCTTAGTGGCAATTGCCATGATCGCACTGGAGACTGCCATTTTTGGCATGCTCTCCGGCCCGACGGCCGAGCTGGGGGTGCGCGATTTTATCGTGCGTATCTTCAAGATGCAATTGGTCCAGGCTGAGCGCGAGGGGCGCATCATCATCCTATACCACTCCATTGCCATGGCCGTGGTTGCTATTGAGACCTATATGCTCACCAGCCTGCTGAAAATGAAAGAGTTCTACAAGCAGGCCGTGCGCGTGCTCATCACCGTCGGTTATATCCTGACGATGATCTTTGGCATGGGGTTTGCTTATTGGGGACACAACTGGGCTTTCCATGGACTTTTTATCGCCGGCTTGAGCCTGATCTTCTTTGCCGGCGTTCTCCTGGTCATCGCCCTGTGGCCATGGGACAAGGAATATTACCAGCCGGATAAAGCCCATGCCCGCACCAAGAAAGGTGTGGATGTGGAGCGGGTGGCCTTTTTTGCGACTGCCCTCACTACTGTCCTTTCAGCCCTGTTCGGTGCCATCCCCGGCTCTTATTATGGGAATGGCTTTGTGACTTTCATGGCTCAGGATATCATCCGCCTGCCAGAGAAGACCGTTATGGAATACTCGGTCATCGGTCACCTGCACATCATGCTGGCCCTGATCGCCATCATGATCACCCTCATCATTGGCCGCTGGCTAAACTTCAAAGGTATCCTTCACAAGATCGCCATGCCGCTGATGATCCTGGGAACCATCGTACTCAACCTGGGGGTGTGGGGCGTGACCACCCCGCTCGAACCGGTTGCCCACATGATCATCTATGTAGGTGCGACGCCTTCCATGCTGGCGGCGCTGCTCCTGCTCATTTGGCAATGGAACCAATTGATTCTTGAGGGTACAGCCCATATCAATAAACCCAACTTCGGTCAGAAACTGAATGCCCTCGTGCGCGATCCGCTGCGCTTCGGTCCGCTCTGGCAGATGCTCTTCATGAATTTCACCACCAGTTTCGTAGGAATTTTCATGGCTGTGCGCCTGGATGCGATCTTCCGGGTCTGGCCTGCCCATGAAGAGCGCATCGAACTGACCGGCCATTGGCACGCTCTTTCAGCCATCATCGCCACCATCATCCTGCTCTATTACGGCGACATGCTTGGGCTGAAAGGCAAACTTCGCAATCTCTACGGTTGGTCTCTCATCATCCTGTCCGACATTGCCCTGGCTGCTGTCACGATCTTTGAAATGAAACGGCTGTTCATCTCCGAGGCAACCCAGCAGCCGCTGGTCAACACGCTCATGCTGTTAATAGACTTCGGGCTCGGCCTGCTGTTGGTGC
>CAIQQN010000120.1 GCA_903873975.1 uncultured Anaerolineales bacterium | reverse complement strand
TCTTGCCTTGGGCACGGGCCAATTTCAAAGCATGGCGCGCCGTGCGGGCCGAAGCGCCGTAGGACAGGAAGGCAACCTTTGCGCCCTCCTGAATATCCTCTTCGAGGAGGGTGATGTCGTCAATGTGCTTATCCAGCTTGGCGTTGACGCGTTCCAGCCAGGGATCGATATCGTCCATGCGCTGGGTGGGGAACCCGTCCTGATTATGGAACAGACCGGTGATGTGGTAACGGTAACCAGTGCCGAACGGTGCCAGCGGCGGGACCCCGTCCGGGGTGTTGCGGAAGGCTTTGTAGGTTGCCGGGCTCTCGGTCACCGTCTGCTCAAAAATCTTGATGGTCTTGAAATCAGGCAGTTCCACCGGTTCGCGCATGTGACCGACGATCTCGTCCGTCAGCAGGATGACCGGGGTGCGGTACTTCTCGGACAGGTCGAAAGCTTTCACGGTCAGATCAAAGCACTGGCGGACAGAGATCGGGCTGAGGGCAATGATGGGATGGTCGCCGTGCGTGCCCCAGCGGGCCTGCATCACGTCCCCTTGGGAGGCGGCGGTGGGCTGGCCAGTGGAGGGTCCGAGACGCTGTACATTCACGACCACGCACGGGATCTCGGTCATGGCCGCGTAGCCGATGTTCTCCTGCATGAGTGAAAACCCGGGGCCGCTGGTGGCGGTCATGGACTTGAGCCCGCCGACACGCGCCCCGATGATGGCGGCCATGCTGGCGATCTCGTCTTCCATCTGGATGAATTTTCCACCCACTTTGGGCAGTTCACGCGAGAGGATCTCTGCCACTTCGGTGGAAGGGGTGATGGGGTAACCCGCATAAAAACGGCAACCGGCGGCGATGGCACCCCATCCGATGGCGTCGTTCCCTTGCATTAATTTAACAGCCATCCTGGCCTCCTATTCCAGCTTCCTGACCACGATCGCCAGGTCAGGGCAGTGGGTATCGCAGAAATGGCAGGCAGTGCACTTCTCGGGGGCCACGATGCGCGGGTGGTCTTCATCCGGATCCATGGCCAGGATCTTGGGAGGGCAGAATTCGACGCAAATGCGGCAGCCTTTACACCAGGTGGCGTAGATGAACACCTCGCCGCGCGGACCTTTTTTGACAGGTATCGGCACGTTCTGTGGCTGGCCTGAAACAGCAATACTTTCGGTCATGAATCACCTTTTCCCTTTGGGAATTGGACTTCTGCATCTTGCAAAAATCGATGAATATTCATGGATTGAAACGCCCGGAAATGGCGAGATTTTGGTTCCAAGATTTGTGCAACACCCTATAATACGGCCTGATTGTATCCGATTTGAGGCGTGATTGTAATTGAAGAATGTATTAATTCGACAATGCCATCTGTTCTGCTTTTCGGGGAGCAACTCTGGCTGTATAATGGAGGCAGAACCCGATATCTCCCAAGGAGGGCAGCATGTTCATTCAGAAAGACGACTGGAAAAAAGAGAAGCACATGCCGGTCATCGAAGTCCCGGCGCAGGTGAAGGCGGGCGAGGCCTTTCAAGTGAAGGTCAGCGTCGGCAAGGAGATCCCGCACCCCAACACCACCGAACATCACATTGATTGGATAGACCTGTATTTCCACCCGGAAGGCGAGAAATTCCCGCACCAGGTGGGACACTTCGCCTTTACCGCCCACGGCGAGGCGGTGACAGGCCCGAACCAGGGGCCTGTTTACACCCAGCCGGAACTGGTCGTCACGCTGAAAGTGTCCAAGCCGGGCATGTTCCAGGCCCTGGCGCTGTGCAACATCCACGGGCTGTGGGAGAGCGAGCAGGCGGTCGCTGTGACCATCTGAACCGCTGTAAGATGGAATCAGCCTCCTGTAGAGGCAGAGGATGGAGAGCAGAGACCGGGAGGCTTCGGGCTCTTGCACCGACACCTCATCCCATTGGGATCCTATGGCAGGGGCGATATTCCCTTCGGGGATGGTGTCGACCGGGCCTCGGCTGGCGACGATGGGGACGGTCACAGTTTAGGGAGGGGGGAGGAAATGGGGCGGATTCGTTGGGACTGTGGTTAGCCAGTCCCAAGATTTTGTATTTGAAAATACCCCGACGATATTAACGGTTTATACTCTAAAATCACCAATTTAAAGCTATTCGGTTTTACCCCTACCGGCTTTAGGCTGCTCGCTTGACCAAAGAACAAGAGCACATCTTGAACGTGATCACCACATTTGCCCAATGAATTTAAGAAAAACTCTAAATTCTGCGCCAGGCGGCTATCTGCTGGTGCCAGTTTGTTACCCGGAAACAAAGCCTGAAAAGTGGTTTCCTGTTGTGCAACAAATGTGATCCAATCTTTCGGCTGACTCATCCGCCATGTATTCAAATACCATCGCATGATCTCGTGCCGGCGAGATTGCGCGTTTTTGAGCGTGATCCAGTAATTACGGGTCTTGGGAGATGAATCCCATTTGCTCTCGACCAGATAGACGGCCTGTTGAGTTCCCAAGATCGTATCGAATTCGCCGAATTCGGCGCTCAATTGCTCCTCATTGGCATGGGTACCAATACTACCCCGTCGACCAAAGCTGGGACGGTAAATAATAATTGTGGCAGAAGGATAACTATTATCGCCCAGAGTCCGTAATATGTCGCCAAGCTTTGAGGTAATCGCCCAATATGTGAGTGCGTCTTCGCCATAGCAGATTATTTGACCCATTTAGACTCCAAACCAAGTATTTGGGCTGGCAAACTATCGGTTATTTTGAACTTACTATCTATTGTATAGTATTTCGCGAGAAAATGTACAACAGCTTCCTCCTGGAATAACACGAAAGCGGGTAAAAAAGAGAGACCGTCTTCGGCGCCATTGCGGAGCATATCATCCCGGTGTTCTTTCGGGACATCGTCCCCTTTGGGGATCCCCGTGGGATGAGGTGCCGAAGGGCTGGGGGATGTACCCCGTAGGGCCGGAGGGGCTGTAGGGGCGAGACACATTGTCCCCGAATGGGGATGTCTCGCCCTGTTCCCATTGAAGGCATCTAAATGAGCGTTCTCAGCCAGCCAAACACCAATACAGTGACCAGCACCCCTGCCAGAGCCCCTGCAATCAATTGGGGAATGTTGTGCTTGCGGCGATGCAGGCGCGCCCAGGCCACCAACAGCAAGGAGAGAAATGCCCACAGCGCTGACGTGCCGAAGACGAAGACCAGTGCGGTGGAAAATCCGCCCACGCCCGCCATGTGCATACTGATTTTCCAGAAACTGGAAATGCTGAACATGACAATGGCGAGGCAAAAGTAGGTTAGCACGATGACTGTCAGTAAATGCGGACCTCCGAAGAGGCGCAGGATGAATAACGCCAGCACATCGCTGCTCAAACTGATGAGGATAAAGCGCGGTCGTTCTTCGCGGCGTGAGAGTTCCATATCGCTGACCCAGCCGTATTTGCGTCCAATGAGCAGATAGACAAGCGGAATCCCTGTCACGATGAGGAGTATCAGAATTGCCCAGAGCAGGCCCAAAGTCCGCGCTGAGACATAGCCCAAGGCGAGGAAAATGGGCAGGGACAGAATCGAACTGTCGAAGAGTACAGAAATCCAGCGGGCGAGGCGGTCTGCCATGCGGCTCTCCTTGAATTATATCGCTGCAATGCAAGCACTTCGCTAATGCAGTTCTTCTTTGTGGTCCACAATCGTCCCCGCAGGCGGCAGGGGTGGAGAGGGGCTGTAGGGGTGACGTTCCGTCGCCTTGGGCACGCGAGTTCGTAGGTCACGCTTCCAGCGTGACACTCTCCCCTCTCCCTAAACCGTGACCGTCTCCATCGTCCAAGCCGAGGCCAGGTCGCAACCAATCAATTGCCGGCAATTGACAGAACCATATTGCCTTTCAAAACGGCCGATCAATTTTTGAGTAAGGGTATAGCTGAACTCGATTGATTCAGCAGGTGAATTCCTGCCAGCTACGAGATTGATACCCATAATCGCCCCGCTAACAGCTCCGCACATGCCGCCTGTGCGGGAAATGCCACTGCAAAACCCTGTTGCAATTTTGGGAATCAACTCTGATTGGATGCCCTGGCTTTCCGCTATCGCTAGCAGCACACTCTCTGCACAGAAAAAACCTGACCTGAACAGTTCCAGGCTGCGTTGTGAGGCGTGTTCGCTCATGTTCCTGCCTCCTGGTTCGGGCTCCTGCTATCAGGAAGATGTCCTCAATCTCATCACAGCGAAATACAAATTCTGATGGAGATTTCTACAAGATTTTTCCGAATTTCAGCTCGATTATGCCATTTTCGACTATCCCACGCCACACCACTCAGGTCATCTCCACCATATAATATTTGGCCTAATTTTACATTTCTAAACTTGGCCACGGCAAAAAAAGCCGCCGCTTCCATCTCCACCGTGACGCAGCCCTCCGATTTTCTCAGTTCCATCTTTTTCTCTGTCTCCCGATAAAACGAATCGGTGGTCCAGGTTTTTGCTTCTATATAATCGATTTTGTAAAGATTGAAATCTTCTTCGATCTTTCCAACCACTTCAGGGTTGCATTCAATTTCCCTGGCTGGTGCAAGATAATGATAAGAAACACCTTCATCCCGTATTGCTGAAATTGGAATGATCAGATGCCCAACAGCGATATCTTTTCTCAGTACACCCGCGCCCCCGCAGACGATAAATTTATTGAATCCATAGGCAATCAACTCTTCCAAGAAAGCAGCCGATCCTGCTGCACCTAAATATCCCAGGAATAAATGAACCTTTTTCCCCATGTACTCCATTTCATAGATTGGAACGTCCATGGTCTCACAGTTCAAAAACCTGACCACTTTTATCCGTCCCTCCTTTTCCATGGCCTCAAGGACTTCACGGAAAAATGTGATCACACAATATTCATATCCCTCAGTTTTTTTATGGGATAAGGATGGCTCAATTTTAGCCACTTGGGTATCATCGAATTCCAGGATTGGATATCTTTCTTTTTTCACCAGGTCCTCCATTAGCGGCTCGAATCCTGACTGGCGGGATCCGAGCTGTGTCAGGCAGGCACTTCTTGCATCTTAATTATAGTACTACGAGATAACCGGGGTGAGCTCAAAATTGTGGTGGGGGCCTTATTCACGTTTCTTTGAGTATATTTTGCACCTGTTCTGCCACCATTTTGGCAATCCGACGGCATCTGTTAACGCCATCATCAGAGATGTATTTCACGACACCGGCTTTGCATGAGAAATCACATTGTGTTATGGCCTGACATTGGGTACTGCCAAATTCGGTGCGAAACCATTTCGAGAGGCGATGCCCAGTATTAAGCGTCGGATTGAATTTGTTCAATCCATCCGAAAATGCATTTCCACCGCTGACCATGAGCGCCAGCATGCGCGTCACGCGCAGGTAGCTGTTTTCGATTTCGCCAATTTTCAGACCAATTGCCATCACGCCAGCTGTGAATGCGCTGCAGGTCAGTCCTTTGAATAATGTTCCACCCATGAAGGGGGAAGTGGCATCGAGCAGTTCCTGGTTGACCGGAACGGTATTACCCAAGAGTTGAAAAACTGCATGAGCACAATGAAAATTATTCTGCTTCAGGTGACCATATAAGTGGGAATAAGCTTCCCTTTGTTCAGCAGGAATAGCCAAGCGGTTGTCGTTTTCGAGGGTTTCGGCAAGTAGTTCCGGCGAATGGCGAACAGCATGGATGCACCGGACCGGAAAACGAGGGTTTTGAATAGCCTTGCAGAACGAGGCGCAGTTTTCGTTGGAAAAATGCCAGAAATATGCATGGCCTTGATCGAAAATCAGCGGCAGCCCATCGTGCATCTCCCTCAGGCCGTGGCGAAGGCCCAGGATGACCAATGGAGAAGTGATGCCGCCGCATTCAAAGCCAGTATTGCCAATGCCTCCAGGCATGCCGGCCATCAACTTGACCAGCCCTTCCTGCTCGCTGTGGTTGATATCAAGCATTGTCTGCATTACGGCGGGATCACAATGGCCCATGCGCAGAAGGTTGTCCAGGCTGCGGGCCCTGTATGCTGATTTCATATTCGTTCTCAAGTTGTACTGCATGTGATTCTCCTTTCAACTTTTCAAATGGAGAGGTATCCTCACCTGGCTCAATCCATTGAGGAGGCAATTGGAGCCTGGTTGGCTATAACCAAATCCCGAGATTTCACAACAGCAACGATCTCGGGCTTTATCGCTGGCGACTCATCCTCCACCTGCCGCAGGCTCGGGAACATGTAGCCGATCGCCGATACGAGTATGATAATTAGACCTGCGCAGATGAAGAGCAGGCCTGCGCCGCGCCCCGCTCCCACGCCGATGATCTGCCCAACGCTCCCCGCCAGGGGACCGCTTGCTTTCAGTAGTGGCTCGAAAACCTTATCCATCAGCGGCCCCGTGAGCAGGTAAGCCAGCAGTGGCGTCGCCTGGATGAACGCCTGCCGGATCGCAAAGACCCGGCCCTGCACGTCCGGAGCGACTCTGTTCTGCCAGATCGCCTGGTTGGCGCTGGAGGTGAAGGGAAAGAAAAACATACAAAGGCAGGCGCTGGCCATGATGAGTGGCAGATAGGCGCGCAGCCCGATCATGGTCATGAACACTCCCATCATCAGCATGGATGCCATTACGGTCAGGATGCGGCGTTTTGGGCAGCCCCAGATGCTCACGACCACGCTGCCGACCAGGTAACCGATGCCGCCCAGCGTCATGGTCAGACCGAGCGCGGCGGTCGAGGCAAAGGACAGGATCATGGGCGTGAACAGCACCACGCTCATTTGCAGCAGGAAATTCGCCAGGGCAATGAAGACCAGCAGTGCGAGCAGTCCGGAACGT
>CAIQQN010000119.1 GCA_903873975.1 uncultured Anaerolineales bacterium | reverse complement strand
GGGAAACTGGAAAAATGGACAGATCTCCCTGCACAAGTAGCGGTCTCGGTTCTATTGGATGAAATATCCCAGGTTTCGTATGACCAGTTGTACTCATTGGATCGCCCCGAACAGGAGTGCTACCTTTATGACCGGTTCAAGCCGGAATTCAAACGAAAAGTAATTAATCTTGGCGTTTTATCATACCAATTCGTGCAGCGGAAAGACGGTAGGGCTCCCTCAGAAGGCGATTTGTTCAATTCCGATGAATATATCATTCTGGATGTCCGGGAATTGCATAATCCCAAACCATTACGGGATCGGGGGATAAAAGTGATTGAAGTTGGCTTCTCAGATTTCAAACCGATCGAAAGCACTATTCCAGAACAACGCTTTGATAATTGGCGTTCCCAATGGCAAAAGAAGACCGAACTGACCAATGCCGAATTTGATCTCGAAATAATGCGGAAAATGAATCATGCACGGGCCCAGGCACAACGTGAGATTATTTACAACCTTTCCCAGATCTTCAAGCTGCCTGGTTATACCCAGGATGCCATGGCCATTCGCATATTCCAGGCGTTGGAATCTGCCGCTGCGAATCCGGCTACGAATAGGCTTTTGCCTCGTGATACCGTGGATATGCTCAGGAACTTTCAGCGTCTTTTATTTACACAGGATCGGGATGGGCAGTCCCCCATAGATCGACCCCCCGAAGGGTCGAGATAAGCTAGATGACGAATAATGCGCAAGGCCAATCTTCAGGTGAAACGATGACGGTGTTGGGGAATTTCCTTTCAGGTGATCGTAATTGGGGCGTTCTTCGCATGTTCCTCCTTGGGGCTTTGGCTTTCACTCTGCTTATTGCATCAATTTTTTTGCATGGTTTCTGGCGTTATTTGATTGCGCCTTCTTTTGCTGGTTTGTTGGCTTTTATGGCCGGGGCACGCTATATACAGGATATTTATGAACTGGATAAATATTGGCAAGCCTTCCGTTATCTGTTTGCCTCGTTCTTCGGTATGTATTACCCAAGTTTGAGTGTCTATGGAGGCAAGAAAGTAAACAGAAATGGGGATGTGAATTTGCTGGATGTCATCGGTGGACCCGGATTTGTTTATGTCCAGCCTGGGAATGCTGTTTTATTTGAAGGTCAAAATGCCCCCTCTGCAATTCACCCCAATGGCCGTCGCTTTGTTCCGCGCTTTGAAACAATCCAGCCGATTGCGTTGGAAGACCAGTATGGGGAATTGGAGGGAATTTCAGCGATGACCCGCGATGGGTTTGATGTGAAGATCGGGCGCACGCGTTTTCGGTATCGGTTACTCGCAAAAGGAGATGTAAAATCTCCCCGGAACCCATATCCTTACTCTGAAGATGCGATCTATGACATGGTCTATAACCGCACTGTCTCTGAACAGGGGCTGGGAGATTGGTGTTCTGGTGTTGCTTCCGATATCAGGAAAACCCTCACTGGTTATATCAACCATAATACTTTGGATCACCTGACTGCTCCGGAGGGTACAGGCGGGGATCCTCGCGGCGAGATCAAGCGTGAACTTAGTTCCAATATGGTAACGAACAAGCTCCGGTGGCGCGGGACAGAATTATTGTGGATCGATATTGGCAGCTTCGAGATCCCTAACAAGCAAGTTGAACAACAACGTCTTACTACATGGCAGGCAAAATGGATGGGAGACGCCCGCTTGACCCGCTCTTATGGAGAAGCCCAACGCCTTGCCTACCAGGAGATTGGGCGTGCTGAAGCCCAGGCTGAGATGTTGATCAGCATTATGCATGCCCTGTCAGATGTCAATCTGCGCAGCGGAACTCCTCAGAGTCTGCGTGATGTGGTATTGGTTCGCACTGCGCAACTGCTGGAAGCCATGGGTGAAAGCATACCGAAAGAAGCAAGACCCCTTCCTGCCCCGGTAGAAGGAAAAAAGGACGAAAAATGATTGCCTTTGAGGATGTGTATTCCTGGTTTAATAGGTATGGAACAAGCCATATCCGTCCTTCTTCGGTCCGCCTGATAGATCAGATTCTGACTGCGCTGAAGGAAGGCCGTACGGCCGAAGCCAGGGGTCTCCTGCAGCAGCTAAAGGATCTCGCCTGTAAATTGCAGGACGATGAAGAAATTACAGAGATTATGACTGAATGCGGGACCATTACCTATGGAATGGGCAACCTTGAAGAAGCTGAAACCATCCTATTGGATGCCGTCACCAGGTCGTGGTCAAACTTACATAGGAGAGCTGTAATTCAATGGATGGTGGGATGTGTCCAATGGCGATCCATGCCTTACCGCCAGCGGGCAGTGATTTCCTGGCGCAATAGTATCTCGGATTTTGAAAGGCTGGTCAGGCAGCCGGGTCTCTCTCATGAGCAGCAAACCTGGTATCAGGAAACGTGCGCTCACTTGGAGCAGAGTCTACTTGAAGCCTTGGAACTGGTCGGTAGTTACATGGATCTGGTTCAATCCTCCGGGATAGCGGAAGGGGGGTATCCTCCACCAACAGTGGAGTTCTCTACCACTCCCTTGCCATCAGGATCCGCTGTGACCCAGACCTCCGACATCCTGCAGCTTTTCACCATTTCTGAAGAGATTCCCGCCGGGGACTTTGGGCCAAGCGGTACCGACCCTTTTCCGATAGGAACGGTTGAAATTGACCGTTTAACCATTAACAACCACCCTTACAGGATCCACAGCACGCGCGGGCGCAGGATTATTAATCTGCCGCTCGATCAAAAATGTACCGTGGTAAAGGTCAAAGGCGACAGCATGAACCAGGAAAACATCACTGAGCAGGACTATGTCTTGCTGCGCAGGGTGGATGTACCCGCCAATGGTGATATTGTTATGGCCGAGATCGTTGGCATTGATAGCCAGGCAACATTAAAGCGATATTTTAAAGATAACGACACGATCACTCTCCAACCCCATAGTAGTAATCCTGTTCATAAGCCATTTGTATTTAAGAAGGTGGATGAGGGTTTTTATATCAGGGGAGTAGTGGTCGCTGTCTTAAAACCCATCTAATAGTTTATCCAAAGTTTGCTCAGATAATCCATGTTCTTATCGGTTGATTTCCACTGTCATACCTCCACCTCCAAGGATTCCCTTACTTCCCCTGAACAGCTTGTCCGGGTTTCCGGCCGCCGCAGGTTGGACCGCCTCGTCGTCACCGACCACAACACCATTGCTGGGGCGCTCGCCGCACACAACCTGGCGCCCGAGCTGGTGATTGTCGGCGAGGAGATCTTGACGACACGCGGCGAAATTCTGGCCTCCTTTGTGACCGAAGAGATTCCTTTTGGACTCTCTCCGCAGGAAACGATTGAGCGTTTGAGGCTCCAGGGCGCGTTCATCAGTGTCTCGCATCCATTCGATTCCTGGCGCAGCGGAGCATGGAAGGTGGAAGACTTGCTGGAGATTGCTCCGCTGGTGGATGCTATCGAAATTTTCAATGCGCGTTGCATGGCTTCCGTGAGCAATCAACAAGCCTCAGAATTCGCGCGCCAGCACGGCATCCCCGGAACGGCCGGATCGGATGCGCACGCCTCCTTCGAGTTGGGTGCGGCCGTGTTGGTGCTGCCGCAGTTTTCGAGCCCGGAGGAGTTACGGAAAGTGATCCGGGAGGGGAAGGTTCGGGGGAGATTATCCCCATTCTGGGTGCATTTTGCCTCGCGGGTTGCCCGCTGGCGCAAAATGTCGGAAAGTGACAGACGTTGAGCTTTTTTTGCTATTGATCAGAGAACGTTGTATAATAGGCGGCGTTCCTCAATCTTTAAATTCAGGAGTGCATATGTCGAATAAACTGCTTTCTATCGTGTTGATGGTGATAGGTGTTCTGGTCTTGGCTGGCTCATTGCTGGGGGATGCGATCGGAATTGGCCATCACCCCGGCTTGGGATTTTACCAGATTGCAGGAGCCGTTGTAGGCTTGGTTGTTGCTCTTGTTGGCGTCTGGCTGTTCTTCAAGCGCAAGGCATGAAAACTTGATAAATGTCCCCAATGGATAATAGAGTAGGGCACCCGGCGCACATATTGGAGTGCGCCGGGTGTGTTTTCTGTTGAGGCCCATTTTTTATTCTGCTTTGTAGAATTTAGGTATAAATGTATTTACGTATATACATTGATGATTTATAATACCAGACAGCCCTTTCCAATTCTGATCCATAAAAAGAAACGAAATGGAGAACTCAACTATGTCGAAAGATCAAAGATCGACCAAATATGTCCTTGTCATCGACCTGGGTACCGGCGGGCCAAAAGTCGGCCTTGTCGATCAGCAGGGACAGGTGGCCGGCAGCGCATTCGCTCCGGTGCAAGTCTTCTTTCCCCGTGACGGTGGCGCCGAACACGACCCCGCCGAGTGGTGGTCCACCATCATAGCCTGTGTGAAGAAGGCGATCCAGGCTTCCGCTGTGTCTCCCGCGGCAATCATTGCCATTGCCGTTACCAGTTTTTGGTCAGTCACCCTGCCGGTGGATGAGAATGGCGAACCCCTGATGAACGCAATATCCTGGATGGATAAACGTGGTGCACCGTACGATTGCGCCATTGTCAAAGGTTTCCCAACCATCCAGGGGTACAAATTGAGTACCCTGCTCAAATATATTGGTATCAACGGTCTTGCTCCTTCACTTGGGGGATCCGATTCTCTGGGGCACATGCTCTTCATCAAGCATGAACGGCCGGAGATCTACCGGCGGACGTACAAGTTCTTTGAGCCGATGGATTACATCAATATGCGCCTGACCGGCAAGTTCGCCGCCACGCAAAACACGGTTTGGATGTCGATGATGATTGATAACCGCCGGTTGGACGTACAGGAATACGATCCATGGTTGCTTAAAATGGGGGGCATCGACCGCGAAAAGT
>CAIQQN010000118.1 GCA_903873975.1 uncultured Anaerolineales bacterium | reverse complement strand
GTGCTGCTGCACCATGCGGTGGAAAAGTTGACCTTCCTGCTGGCGGCGTTCGTTTTCCAGGACCGGTTCCGTCTCTACGGCTGGCCACTGCAACTGTTCGATAAAGCGCAATTGGAAACGGCGCGGACAGTCGCTGTAATCCTGCAATGATGACTGGGAGAAGGCGAAACCGGAAGGCAGGGAAGGGGAGACCATACCCCTATTCTACATGTTCTTGGTTGGTTTAAGTTGAACAACAATTGTCCCAATTCCGACCAGCGCCTACCCGGCGAAGGTGGTAGCCGGTAGAATGTTGCGCAGGCCGATCTTGATCAGCACCCGTGAAGTGTACAAAAGTAGTGTGATGTGACAATCGTCACTATATTCCGTGGTTTCCAAAATGATATACTTTAACTGGTAAGTGGTCTGACCAGTTAGAGGTACCTATGTGCGAATTCGGTCCCCTGAGACAGCTAAAGCCGTTGCTGCAGAACTCCAGGAGCAATTATGGATTGGAAACCTGTTCAAAAACCCGCTGAAATGGCTGAGAGCCGCCTGCTTGAAGCCATCCTATCCAACCATTTCCCCATCAACAGCAACCTTCCCGGCGAGCGTGAACTCGCCGAACAGATAGGCGTCACCCGTCCGACTCTGCGGGAGGTACTCCAGCGCCTCGCCCGGGATGGCTGGCTGGATATTCAGCATGGAAAGCCCACCCGCGTGCGTGACTACTGGCGCGAAGGCAGTATGGCCGTCCTTTCGGTGCTGGCGCAGTCGCCTGCCTACCAGTCGCCGGATTTCGTTGTCCACCTGCTCGACTTGCGGGTCCTGATCGCCCCGGCCTATGCCCGTCAGGCCGTCCAGGCCGCATCTGCCGAGATTTCAAGCTTGCTCGAAGGCTACGCGGGGCTGGAAGATACGCCGTCTGCATTTGCACATGCTGATTGGGAACTGCACCACTTGTTGACCCAGCGCGCTGCCAATCCGGTCTTCCGCCTGTTGTTGAATAGTTTCCAGACCATCTACATCCTGATGGGCGAGCGGTACTTTGCCTTTCCCAAATGCCGTGCAAGTTCGCGAGCCTTCTACGCTGACCTGCTCGCTTGTGCCCGTCGTCAGTCGGACTGTGACGCTGAGACCCTCACCAGGCGGGTGATGGAAGAGTCGCTGACCCTTTGGCAGAAAATGCAAAAGGAGAATTTATGAAACGCTGGAATGGCTGGGGTAACATCAACACCGATTACCCGGTACCGGCTACCGCACAAGCCTACCTTGCGACTCTCTTCGGCCCCCTGAACCCTCAACCAGACGCGGCTTACGAGGAAGTTCTCAAGTCCGTTCCCACTTCCCGTCTCCCCGCTCACCCGCTGGTAAACATCTCTGCTGAAACGCGCTTGGCCCATTCACGCGGACAGTCTATACCCGACTGGGTGGCGCTGCGCTCTGGACGGATCGGTGCTTTTCCAGATGGTGTGGCCTTTCCGCAGACCGAGCAGGATGTACAGGCGCTGATAACGTATGCCCAAAAAGCCGGGGCGAAGGTGATCCCCTACGGCGGCGGGACGAGCGTGAATGGTCATATTAATCCACCCAAATCTGACGCGCCGGTACTGACCCTTTCGCTGGAGAACATGATCCGGTTGCTGGACCTGGACGAGTTCGGGCGTACGGCAACCTTCGAGGCCGGAGTCACCGGACCGGAACTGGAAAAGTCCTTGGCAAAGCATTGCTATACCCTTGGGCATTTCCCTCAATCGCACGAATATTCCACTCTCGGCGGCTGGATCGCCACCCGCTCGTCAGGGCAGCAGTCCTACAAGTACGGGCGCATCGAGCAGTTGTTTGCCGGGGGTCGCATGGAAACCCCGCGCGGATTGATAGATTTGCCTCATTTCCCGGCTTCGG
>CAIQQN010000117.1 GCA_903873975.1 uncultured Anaerolineales bacterium | reverse complement strand
CTGGTGCTTGTTGATCGCCTGCTCGCGCTGTTCCAAGCGTTCCACACGACCGTCGAGTTCGGCGCGGCGTTTTTGCAAACGCTCGTCTTCCCGGTTCAATTCGGTGCGCAGGCGGGTGATCTCGCCTTCGGCGGCCTGGGAGATCTTCAGGGCATTGTCGCGTGCCTGGATTTCGATGGTACGCGCCTGTTCGCGTGCTTCCTGCAGGAATTTCTCCGCATTGTCGCGCTGGTTGCGCTGGGCCTTTTCAGTTTGGGCCCGGCTGATGAAAAAGCCGATGGCAAGACCCAGGAGCAGGGTCAATGCGGCAATCACAATTTCAACAATTGTTCCCATGTTCAATCCTTATCATCAAGAGTTCCCCCGCCATCCGCCGTCCGGGTTTCCTTCCAGACTTCAGAGACGACCGGGGATAGGGTGGTATACGAGAAGCCGCGGCGGGCGAGAAACCCGCATAACTTCCGGCGGAATTCAAGCCATTCCAGACCTGTTAACCGCCGGGCGTATTTCCGGGCAGCTTCGAAGGCCAGGGCTTCCTCGTCCACTTGTTCATCCAGCACAAGCTGGACAATCTCGTCGCTGAGACCTTTGCGCCGCAATTCCATCCGTAGTGCTAACTTGCTGCGCGGCTGGAAGGTGTTACGGTTTTCGACCCAAGCCCGGGCGAATTCCTGGTCATTGATCAACCCGGCGCGCTGGAGGCGGTTCACCGTCTCTTCGACGAGAGCTTCGGGGGTACCACGTTTTGCAAGGTTCTGACGTACTTCCGCCGAGGAGCGCGGACGATAACTCAGGAAGTGCAGGGCTTTCTGGTAAGCCATTTCGCTTTCATCTTCGGCCTGCAGAGAGGCGATCTTCTCTTCGCTCAATTCCTGCCCCACCTTCAGCCAGCCGGCTGTGATACGGGCCAGCCCGAAGGCAAACTCCCCGTCCAGGTAGATGTTCACCCGCTGGGGGTTCTTTTGCTGGGGTTCGATCGCCGTGATTCTGCTCATTCCACTTTATCTTCCTTCCCTGCTGGCGGGAGAGGGCAGGGGCGGAGGTTAAACAAACACAACCGCGGACCGCCTGTAATGGGGGCCACGGCTGTGGAAAAATCTCCTGGATGTGCTTCCGTTCTGCATCCCGCCCCGGGCAGAGACACAGATGGTTTTATCGGGAACCAGTTACGGGTCCGGTACCGGATGCGGGTTGGGAGGGGAAGCCCTTAATCTTTCAGAATAACCGTCCTACATTCGTCCGTATGTTCTTTCTGTTCAGACTTCCCATAAAAGATGCCCGTGTTTCGGGTCAAGGGGCATACCCGGGATTTTCCAAGAGTTCCGTTCTAAGTCGTGACCGCCACCTCTGCAAAGTACCCAAGCGGTGGGTCTAATATTCAGACAGGACTATTATACATTAAAAAATCCCGGTTCCTTTGTCGGATTCCGACTTATGGTTACATTTCATTGTCGAAAAAAGGAAAGGCGTTTGTTTTTGTTGTGACAAAAGGAACTAACAAACCTCTTTCATCTTGTGGGATAATGGAGCGCAAACAAGATTCCCTACTGGAGGTTATATGCCTAAAGTTACTGACCAAGAAGCCCGCGATTACCATCATCTAAATGGGAAACCAGGCAAAATTGCCGTCGTGCCGACCAAGCCGATGGATACCCAGCGAGACCTGAGCCTGGCCTATACACCCGGCGTGGCGGTGCCGGTGCTGGATATTGAAAAAGATCCGGAAGCGGCTTATGAGTACACCTCGAAGGGCAACCTGGTGGCCGTCCTCACGAACGGCACGGCCATCCTCGGCTTGGGCGACCGCGGCGCGCTGGCAAGCAAGCCGGTCATGGAAGGCAAGGGTGTGCTGTTCAAGAAATTCGCCGACGTGGATGTATTCGACATCGAAGTGGACAGCCACGACCCGGATGAAGTCATTAGAGTGGCGCGCGCCATTGCACCGACCTTCGGCGGCATAAACCTGGAAGACATCAAGGCCCCGGAATGTTTCTATATAGAAGAGACGCTCAAAGGGATGCTCGACATCCCGGTCTTTCACGATGACCAGCACGGCACGGCCATCATCTCGTCAGCTGCGCTGGCGAATGCGCTGGAGGTCGTTGGCAAGAAGCATGGCGAGGTAAAGATGGTCATCTCCGGGGCAGGTGCCTCGGCCATCTCATGCGCCAACCTGGCCATGCGCTGGGGGGTGAAGCGCGAGAACATCATGATGCTCGACAGCAAAGGTGTCATCTACAAGGGCCGCACCGAAGGCATGAATAAATACAAGGAAGCTTTTGCTGTGGATACTGACCTCCGCACCCTGGCAGATGCGGTACGCGGCTGCGATGTGTTCTACGGACTCTCGATTGCCAATGTGCTGACCCCGGAAATGGTCAAGACCATGGCTGACCGTCCCTTCATTTGTGCCATGGCCAACCCGGACCCGGAAATTAAATACGAACTGGCCAAGGAAGCCCGCCCCGATGTGCTGGTAGCCACCGGCCGCTCGGACTACCCGAACCAGGTCAACAACGTGCTCGGCTTCCCGTTCATCTTCCGCGGTGCGCTGGATGTGCGGGCGCGTGCCATCAATGAGGAGATGAAGTTCGCTGCTTCACAAGCGCTCTATAACCTGACCCGCGAAGATGTGCCCGATTCGGTTCTGCGCGCATATGGCGTGGAAAGCATGAAATTTGGTTCCGAGTACATCATCCCCAAGCCACTCGATCCGCGCGTCCTGCTGTGGGAGGCCCCGGCAGTTGCCAAGGCAGCCATGGAGACCGGCGTGGCTCGCAAGCCAATTGACCTTAATGAGTACCGCGAGCAGCTGGCCTTCCGCCAGGGCAAGGGCGCCCGCGTGCGCAACTTCTTTATGAACAAGGCCAAATCAGCCAAGCCGAAGATGCGCATCGTTTTTGCTGAGGGCGAGGAGCCCAAGATCATCCGCGCCGCCGTCCAGGTCCAGGATGACGGCATCGGTACGCCGATCCTGGTAGGGCGACCCGAGGTCATCCAGAGCAAGATCAAGGAACTGGCACTTGACTTCACCTGCGACATCCTTGACCCGAACAACTTCCCAAAATATGAGACCTACGTAACGGCCTATTACGACCTGCGCGCCCGCAAGGGCATGACTCTGCAGCATGCTAAGAAACGCGTGCGCGAACCGAACGTGCTCGGCCCTCTGATGGTCAAAATGGGCGACGCAGATGCCTTTGTTTCAGGGCTGACCTACGAGTATCCGGACGTTGTCCGCCCGGCTCTGCAAATTAACCATGCCCAGGACGGCGGGCTGGTTGCCGGCGTTTACATCATGATCGTGGGAGAGCGCGTCTTCCTCTTCACTGACGCGACGGTCAACATTGACCCGACCGCCGAGCAACTGGCAGCGATCGCCTGTCTCTCCGCCGATTTTGCCAAGCGTCTCGAGATCGAGCCGCGCGTGGCCTTCCTGTCCTTCTCCAACTTCGGTTCCACCCCGCACCCGCATTCAGACAAGGTGCGCAAGGCGGTTGAACTGGTTAAGAAACAGCGTCCCGACCTGACTGTGGATGGCGAGATGCAAGCGGATACCGCCGTGGTGCCCGAAATTGTGGACGAGCGTTATCCATTCAGTGCCGTCAAGGATGCCAATGTGCTGGTCTTCCCGTCGCTTGAATCAGCCAATATTGCCTACAAACTACTGGCCCGCCTGGGCAACGCCAATGCCATCGGCCCGATCCTGCTCGGTACCGGCGCACCGGTCCACATCCTGCAGACCGGCGACGAAGTGGATTCCATCGTCCAGATGGCAGCAGTGGCCGTGATGGATGCCATGAGCCGCAAGTAACATTCCCCGTTTTCGATCAGACCTGACAGGATATAAGAAGACATGTCAGGTCTTTTTTTGTGCTAGAATCAACTTATGGCAAACGAGCCTCCTGTTGACCGTCCGACCATCCGTGCCCATAAGCGCCAATTCGCCTGGCAGATCCTGGTGCCGTTCCTGGTGATGGCAGGATTGATCATTGCCGGGGCGGTGCTGGTTGTCACTGGCGGGGCGCCCCGGACCGGGGTCTGGGCTGATATTTCGGTGATCTGGTTGCTCGCTCCGGCGCTGTTCTTCGCCCTGGCGTTTCTGGCAATCGTGATCACCACCATCTACGGCATGGCCAAGCTGATGCAGGTGATGCCGCACTACACAGGCAAAGCCCAGGGTATCTTCGCCCTGCTTTCCACCGGGACGCGCAAAGTGGCGGACGGGGCTGCCAAGCCGTTCGTCTGGTTCCAACAGGCCGGGGCGGTGATCAAATCCATTTTTAATATGTAACGACCTGCATGGTCGCCAAGAGCAGGGATACCCTTCGAAGAGGGGCACCCTGTGGTTCTACCGCACGAAAGGATCAATATCATGGAAGAAACCGAAATTATCGAAGCACCTCCGCCCGACGACTCGTGGAAACTCAAGACTCTGCTGATTGGCGGGGCGATCGGCGCGCTGGTGGGTGTGGGCGCGGCCTTCCTGCTGACCAAACGGGCCGAACAGAAGGGCCAATCGCTGGCGATCACGCCCGTCAAAGGCGTGCAACTGGGCGTGATGCTGGCCGGTTTGCTGCGCTCCATTTTGTCGCTGGGTGAGGAATAACATGGCGGGGTGGACAGTCGTCCGCCTGAAATTCACAGACTTCAGGAGTTGGAATGCTTAAGAAAACCCTTGTTCTTTTAGTGGTTATGTCTATATTGGCAAGCCTTCTTTCCGCCTGCAATGGGTCTTCTGCCGACAGCAATGCCAAGAAACTACTGGCAGGACTGAACGATAAGGCAAGAACTTTATACAACCAGCCCGGCTGGGTGCACGTCACTGAAAAGATCGTCTATGACACCGACAAGCAAGACCGGGGAACATTGTCCAACGGCCTGGTTATCCCCTTGGTTCAGACCGTTGATATCTGGTATCACATCAACGAGTCGAAACTCGTCTATCAGTACGTGTGGATCATGAGCTCACAGGATGGAGAGACCATTGAGGTGACCTTGTTCTTGAATAGTCTTCTCTACAACCTGACGACCAACATTTCCAATCCCCTGAATCCGTATTCCCTTACCCTGGACTATCAATTTGCGGATGAGATG
This sequence comes from uncultured Anaerolineales bacterium, assembly GCA_903873975.1. GTDB lineage: Bacteria > Chloroflexota > Anaerolineae > Anaerolineales > Villigracilaceae > UBA877. The sequence continues at coordinate 2,329 of CAIQQN010000117.1, read as the reverse complement.
GACTACTTCATTTCCAACAGCGGGAACCACCCGGTTCTAACGACAGCTGAATTAGACGGGAAGACCGTCACCGTATTTACCCTGGATGAGAAACTCGCTTCGCCGAGTACGACCGAAGATTATACCCAGGCAGTTACCGCCCTCGGAAGCGTTGCTTATTTTGATTCAGAAACAGGATTTCTGCTTAAACTGGTGCGGAATGTGACCCTTGCAGATGGTACGAAAAGGACATTTTATACAGACAACATTACGATCGAAACCGGCGTACAGCCGCCAATGGATGTCCAGGATTATGTTAACGGTTTTTGGTAAACCCTTCTTTAGGGGACGGATGAAAATCCGTCCCCTGTTTTTTTTATCTCCTGCATAAGTAACAATCCCGAAAGTTATTATCCATGGGACGGGTTCCCATGCCTGTCCTTTGACGGCGGGTTCCCTGAGGAATTGAAATTTACCTTACGGCTTTAAGCACACCAACCTCTTCGAATATGCCCCTTCGGGGAAATTCAGCGCCGCTGGGTGGTTCGGGGCCTGTGACAAATGCTTCATTACTTGACCCTCCACGCCCGCATCCAGGAGGGCGGAGGCGATGATCATCCGGAAAAGGAGGTGCCTGTGAAAGCGGCTGTCATTCTTCAACCCAAGCAGATCGAAACGCAGGAAATGCCCATCCCGGAGCCTGCTCCAGGCGAGCTGTTGGTGCGGGTGATGGCCAGCGGCATCTGCGGGACGGATTTGCATATCTTCCAGGGGGAATACCTGGGTAGCTACCCGGTCATCCCAGGCCATGAGTTCACCGGAGTGGTCGAGAAGGTTGGCAGCGCCGTGACTCGTTTCAAGACCGGCGACCGGGTGGCGGTGGAGCCCAACCTCCCCTGTGACAACTGCGTCAATTGCCTCAACAACCGTCAGAACTTCTGCCTCAACTGGCAGGCGGTGGGCGTCACCCGCCCAGGCGGGATGGCCCAGTACGTCAGCGTGCCGGAGAAGGCGGTCTTCGATATCGGGGACCTGCCCTTCGAACAGGGGGCGTTCATGGAACCGCTGTCGTGCGTGCTGCATGGGCTGGAACGGCTCGACCTGGCAGTGGCCGCCAGAGTCGCCATTATCGGTGCCGGGCCGATCGGGCTCCTGCTCCTGCAGGGCTTGCGCCTGAACGGGGCCGCTGAGGTGTTGGTGGTGGACAAGAATCCAGACCGGGCTGCCTTCGCCCAAACCCTGGGCGCCGACCGTAGTCTGACCCGCCTGGACGACCTCGAGCGGGATGCCTACGATGCAGTTGTGGATGCCACCGGAGCTGTAGCGGTGATGAGCAGGACCCTGGATTTTGCCCGCCCGGGAGGAAAAATCCTGCTGTTCGGCGTGCCTCCGTCCGGCCAAAAGATGACTGTCGAGGCATTCCCTATCTTCCGCAAGGGGCTGACGATCCTTTCCTCATTCACCTCACTGCGCAATTCTTACCAGGCGCTCGGCTTGTTGAAGAGCCGGCGGGTGCTGGTGGAGAAACTGATCTCACATCGGCTGCCGCTGGAGGAATTGCAGGGGGGCATCGAACTGATCGAAAGGGGAAGCGAGCCGGTCTGCAAGGTAATGATCCTGCCGAACGGTTAGAGCCGCGATTCACGACTGAGGGAGACCCGGTGGGTCGCCTTGGGCGCAATGTGTTGCGCCCCTACGATTTAAGGCAGACCAATCCCTTGAGATACGCCCCCTCGGGAAAATTCAGCGCCACCGGGTGATCGGGTGCCTGCGACAAATGCTCCATTATTTGCGCCTCCACGCCTGCATCCAGGGCGGCGGAGGCGATGATCTTCTGGAACAGACCGGCATCAATGCCACCCGAACACGAGAAAGTGACCAGGATCCCGCCGGGACGCAGGAGTTTGAAGGCCAGCAGGTTGATGTCCTTGTAGCCGCGGGCGGCTTTTTCCGCCTGGGCGGCGGTGGGGGCAAACTTGGGCGGGTCAAGGATGATCAGGTCGTAGGAACGGGCCTCATCCCGGAAATTACGCAGGAGTTGGAAGACGTCGCCTTCCAGAGTGGCGAGTTGATCAGAGGGGAAGCCATTGAGCAATCCATTTTCGCGGCAGAGTGCCAGCGCGTCCGCCGAGGCATCCACGGAGAGCACCAACTTTGCCCCGCCTGCAAGCGCATTGACGCTGAACCCGCCGGTGTAGCAGAAGCAGTCCAGCACATCACGTCCCTCGGCCAGCCCGCGCACGTGCGCTCGGTTGAGGCGCTGGTCGAGGTAGAAACCGGTCTTGTGGCCGGTTTCGAGATTGACGTGGAATTTCAGGCCGTTTTCAGTGATGGTTAATGGAAGATGGTT
>CAIQQN010000116.1 GCA_903873975.1 uncultured Anaerolineales bacterium | reverse complement strand
GGAATAACTCAGCATCCTGGCCTCGCTGCCGCATAAGTTGATCACCTGCGGCTTGAGCAAATGGAAATAATCCGGCGCGCCCTCCGTCCGCAGCCAGACGCTGACACGGTTACTTTGCTTGGTTACCACTTCGCCTCGTACGAGCGTATTCTGGGTATAGATCATCACCCTCGAAGCCTTTTCATCGGAAGAAAGCGTATACATTTCTCATCTCCTCCACAAAAAACAACTCAAAACACAATAGGATTATATCCCCACAACCGCCCTGCCAGGCATTATGTTTTTGTAGGTCTTGAGGAAACTCCATATCCCTGCCTCGCCAGGTTAATTCTTCCGGAATCCCTTCTTTTCTTTATCCAAATTGTCTGTACAACCAATTTTAAAATTGATGGCTATTTTTAATGTATTTCCATGGATTCCGTTGTATGATGGATTCAGGCCGCAACCGGCCTGGAAAGGAGGTGCCCACCGAAAACATGGTTGAGAACCGATTAGGAGGAAAGACCGGTTAACCAGAACCTGGCCGAAGGCTCCATGCCCGAGCCAGAGACGTCTACCCCGATGAACGGTGACTTTTCCCGCTCTTTCCTCTGAAAAAAACACCTGGCGGATGGATGATCTCCATCCGCCTTATTTATCCTCAAGCCAGGGCAGCCTTCATCCGCTCTAGCGCCTCTTCCAGCGTTTTCCTCGGGCATCCGAAGTTCAGCCGCACAAACCCCTCCCCTCCGGATCCAAACTCCTTACCTTCGTTCAGGGCCACTTTGGCCTGCTTCAGGAAGAACTCCTGCGGTGTGCCATCCATCCTGCCGGACCTGACCAGTTCGTTGCAGTCCAGCCAGGCCAGGTACGTGGCCTCCGGGACCGTGATCCGGATGCCGCTAATTTCACGTTTCACGTACTCAACAAGGAAATCCCGGTTCCCCGTCAAGTAGGTGCACAGGGCCCTCAGCCAGTCATCGCACTCCCCTGAGTAGGCCGCCTGCGCCGCCTTCAGCCCCAGGCTGTTGACGTGCATGGCCATCTGCTCGGTGGTTTTCTTAAAGTGCCTCAGCAGTTTGGGGTTGAAGATGATGGCAAAGGCGCAACCCAAGCCCGCTACATTGAAGGTCTTACTCGGAGCAATCAGTGTGATGGTCCGGTCAGCGATTTCGGACGAGAGGGTCGCAAGCGGGATATGCTGCGCCTTGCCAAGAAGCAATTCGCTGTGGATTTCGTCCGAGCAGATGATAGTCTCATTCTTCAAGCAAACTTCCCCCATGCGGACCAGTTCAGCGTCCGAATAGACCTGCCCGGTGGGGTTGTGGGGGTTGCAGAGCAGGAACATGCCGGTCTTTGCGCCCTTGGAGTTGACCGCCCGCTCGAATATCTCAAAATCCACCTCGTAGCGCAGGGTGGTGCCTTCGGCCGTCATCACGAGCGGGGCCTCCTGGTGGACAAGAGCATCGTTATTATGCACGGTCAGGAAGGGTGGGTAGACCGGCGGCTGGACCAGGATCCCCTGCCCCACCGTGCAGACCGTGCGCGCCGCCGCGTTGAACCCGGCGATCACGCCCGGTATGGCAACCACCATGTCGGGCGAAACCTGCCAGCCGTAGAGTTTATCCATCCGGGCTGCCACTGTTTCGCTCAATTCTTTGTTGGGTAATTCGTATCCGAAAATACCGTGCTCCACGGCGCGGCGCAGGGCTTCCAGCACCGGTTCGGGAGCTGCAAAATCCATATCCGCCACCCACAGCGGCAGGACGTCCTCCCCGTAACGTTTCCATTTAATGCTATTTGTTGAACGGCGGTCAAGGACAGTCTCAAAATAGTTCATGGGGTGCTCACCTTTATCGAAAAATCTGCCCGGATAGAGGCATCCGGGCAGGCAGGATTCTATTTATCAGGCCCTTCGCGCACGATATACAGAGGTCTTCCCTTGACTTCGTCATAGATCCGCCCCAGGTATTCGCCCAGCACGCCCAGGCAGATCAATTGCACCCCACCCAGGAATAGCACAGCGATGAGCGTGGTGGCCTGGCCGAGGAAAGCTCCATGCCCCGCCAGGCGCATGATGACGACCACCGGGATGGCAACGATCGCCAACCCCGCCGCGGTAAACCCAAAGTAGGTCGCCAGTTGCAACGGGAAGTACGAGAAGCCGGTGATGGCATTCAGCGCCAGTTGGAGCATGTTCTTGAACGGGTACTTGGTCACCCCGGCGTGGCGTGCGGCGCGTTTATAAGGTACACCGATCTGCCGGAATCCCACCCACGCTGACATGCCGCGCGGGAAGCGATGTCGTTCGTGCATCGTCTTTAACACATCCACCACCTTGCGGTCCATCAGGCGGAAATCGCCGGTATCCACCGGGATTTTTACGTCGGTAATGCGCCTGACGATGCGGTAGAACAGCGCAGCCGTTGTCTTCTTGAACCAGGTTTCCCCTTCGCGTTCGGCGCGCACCGCATAGACCACCTCGTACCCCTCGCGCCACTTTGCGATCATTTCCGGGATGGCCTCCGGAGGGTCCTGCAGGTCAGCGTCAATAATGACCACCGCCTCGCCGCGCGCATAGTCCCAGCCGGCCGTGATCGCCGGCTGGTGGCCGAAGTTGCGCGCAAAGATCACCGGGCGGACGTGTTTGTCCTGCTTTGCCAGTTCGAGGATGCGCTCTGTCGAACCGTCCGTGGAACCATCGTCCACCAGCACCAGTTCCCAGGTCTCGTGTGTAGCCGACATCACCTCCCGCACGCGGCGGTAGAGTTCGGGCAGGTTGTCCAATTCATTAAAAACCGGAGCGACGATCGAGAATGTGATCGGCATGCTAGCCCTTCTTTTTTCTTGAAATTCTGGACTTCAAAGCCGCGACCTTTTCAGGCCCGGAGGCCATGTGGGTTTCCTGGACGAACGGTTCCGTGGGTGGGAAAGGCGCCATGCCCAAAATGCGGCGGCGCAGATAATCAAAGATCACGCTAAGCGAAGCCAGTACCGGGACAATCAGCAGGGCGCCCAGGATGCCCCACAGGATAGTTGACAGGATAATGGATATTATTACCAGCGCCTCGTGCATGTGGACACTGCGGCCCATGATGAATGGCCTCAGCCAAAAATTCTTGATGGCAATCAGGATAAGATAGGTTACCAAAGCAATTAATGCAACGATGAAATTGGAGGCTGGCATCCAACTCCAGTTCGAACCTTCGAGCAGCGCTACACCAATTGCCAGCATCGCTGCCAGGAACGGGCCAACGTCTGGGATCAATGTCAGGAAACCAGCGACAACACCCAGCACTAATGCGCCAGGAATGCCAATAACCGTCCAGGCGATCGTAAAGGTCACGCCCACGATCGCCATCAACAATAATTGACCGCGCAAATAGTTCATCCAGACAATCCGCAATCGCTGGTATAGCTCGCTGAGTTCGGGGTGATAAGCCTCCGGGAATGAGCCGATAAATCCATTGCGGAGACGCGGCCACTCTGCCAGGATATAATAAACCCCCGTCAGGATGACCAGGAGCCACAGAGCGGTTACAGACGTCTTTCCCAACAGTTGAAGTGCCTGGTCCGGAAGGGACGATAGAAAGGTGGAGCGGAACTGGGTCAACCGGTTGGCCCATTGCCCAAAATCAATGGGAATACCGGGGATGACGTGCGGTTTCATCAACCAGGCAATGAACTGGTTGAAAATATCAAGTACGTCGGTGATCACCTGTTTAAATTCATCAAAAAAGATGGGGGTGAGCGTTGACGGCGTACCGATCAACACTGCCAGGGCAACAAAATAAACCAGGTTGACCGCCCCTCGGCGCGACAGGCGTGTACGCCTGGTTAAAAAATTCACCGCCGGATGGATGAGATAAGCAATAAACCCCGCAAGGATCAACGGTTCCAAAATGCTTCGGATATACCAGAGTCCCACGGTCAGAAGGATAAATACGAATCCTAAAACCAGGTAACGGAAGGACAGACTCCATTGATGGTTTTGCTCTTTCATAGGATTCGTTTGACTGCCTCCAGCGTTGGTTCGATAACCGGGGCCGCGGCCACTGCCTGCATGGCAGCCCGCACATCCTTCAACCCGGAGCCGGTATTCAACACGAGTACCGGGTCGCCTGCCTTGACAATCTCCTGCCCTGCCGCCCGCACCAGGCCCGCATAGGCTGCCGCACCGGCGGGTTCGGCAAAGATCCCCAACGGTCCGAGTGCACCAACGGCTTGCAGGATTTCCTCATCGCTTACCTGGATATATGTTCCTCCAGTCTCACGGGCTGCACGCACCGCCCGCACCCCGTCCCGCGGCAGGTCAACGCAGATGCTGTCGGCAATCGTTTTGGCAGAGACGGGGATGATCGTTTCCGTCCCGGCGTGGAAAGCGTTCGCGATCGCGGCGGACCCCTCAGCCTGTACGCCGATAATCCGGGGTGTTTTCTCCATCCATCCCAAGGCCAGCAGCTCCTTGAAGCCTTTGTGTATGCCGGAGATGATGTTCCCATCGCCAACCGAAACGAAAACGGTCAACGGAACGTCACTTACGGACTCGCTGTGTTCCATCATCCATTCTTTTTGTTGGTTATACCATTCCCATATTTCGAATGCTGCCGTCTTTTTCCCTTCGGCTGTGAACGGGTTATAGCCTGTATTGCGGCAGTACCAGCCAAATTCCTGCGCGGCTTTGATGGTCAGGTCGAAAGCCTCGTCGTAAGTGCCGTCCACCAATATGACTCTGGCGCCATAAACGAGCAACTGGGCCACTTTCGCCGGGGGTGCGGATTTCGGCGCAAAGATGACTGCTTTCTGTCCTATCGCAGCAGACATACCGGCCAAAGCCGCCCCGGCATTGCCGGTGGAGGCTGTAACAACCACTTCCGCGCCGGTTTCACGGGCACGCGCCAACACCACCGCACTGGCGCGGTCTTTGAAGGAAGCCGTCGGGTTGCGGCTTTCATCCTTGAGCCACAGATGTTCGAGACCGAGTTTCTCCGCCAGGCGTTTCAGCGTATAGACCGGCGTCCAGCCTGCAGCCCGCAAGGGAGTCCCTTCCCCACCCGGATCGGGCACGGGTAACAGCGGTAAATAGCGCCAGAGCGAGTCCTCGGCGCGGCAAGTCAGATCTTCGGGTTGGAATTTCTGCCGGATGGCGTCGTAATCCAGCACCACGTCCAGGTTGCCCTCCTCCCTGGGACAGGTGTAAGTCACCTGGCCGGGCAGGTATTCAGCATTACAGAGCGAGCAGCGGTATCCAATAAATTTGGCCATGACCCCATTATAACGTAGGGCGACTTTACAAGTCGCCCTACAATTTCATTCAGAATCAAACGGCACTCCCAGAGAGGCGGGCGGCGAGGCCCGCAACGTCCGGAACAACCTCATCATCCGGCGGCGGGCTCTTTCTGGCATGGCGGCCAGCATGCGCGACACCCATTCTGCGTCGCTGATATTGACCAGCAGCAAGGTCAGGATCATCAACGGGAAAGGCGCCACCTGCAGGACCTGGGTAGGAATGCTGGGCAGGAACGGTTGGAGCACCAGACCGAGCCACTGCAAGAAGGAGAAGAGGTATACGCCCAGCGCAGCCCGGAATGGATTCCAGCCGCCAAAGATGGTGATGGACAAGGCAATCCAGCCGTATCCGTCCAAACCGGAAAGCGATCCCGCCCAACCTGCTTTAACGCTCAACGAGAAGGTCGGACCAGCCAGTCCGGCAACTGCCCCACCAATTATGGTGTAAAGATACCGGAGGCGGTTGACATTGGCACCCCGCACATAGGCCGCCGCCGGGCGTTCCCCGATGCCTCGTAGCATCAAACCTGGCCGAGTCCGGAAGATCCAGAACCAAACCAGGAAGATGATGAAAAAACTGAGGTAGGTCATCACATCCTGCCTAAAAAACAACCTTCCCAGGATGGGAATTTCACTCAAAAGGGGAATGGGGATGATGTTCAGCCGAGGCCCGGCTTTGCTGATATACGCATGGCCCAAGAAATACGAGAGATCACGGCAGAGCAGAGCCAGCACGAAACCCACCGCCACTTGGGATTGCTTTAAGGTAATACTGCTAAAAGCGACGACGAGCGCCACCAGGGCGCCAATCAACGCCCCGGCCAGAAAACCCAAAACAATGCTGCCGGTCCCGACTGCAACAGCGAAACCACCCATGGCCGAGAGCAGGATCGTCCCGTTCATAGAAAGGTTGATAACGCCAGCCCGTTCGGTGATCGTCTCGCCGATTACAGCGAACATGATCGGCGCGGCGCCGTATAAAACCCCAGCCAGACCTAAAAGGACACTCGAAGAATTCATCGTCGCTCCCTACCGTTTCCTAAATAGCCGCTGACGTGCGCCCTCGACCAGCAAGATAAACAGGACCAGAATTCCCTGCAGGACGCCTGAAAGGGAGGAGTCCAATTTCAGCATGATCGGTAGTTGAATACCGCCAATATTCAAGGCCGCGAAGAACAAGGCAACCGGCGCCGCCCAGATCGCCTGGTAATTGATCAGCATGGCTACCATCAATCCCAGGAAGCCATAACCGCTTGAAATTGCTGGTGTGAGGCGGTGATAAACGGAGGTGACCTGGATTGCACCCGCCATGCCGGCAAAGATACCGCACAGCAGGAAGGCGAACATGCTGTATTGCCAGGTCGGCACACCCATCAATAAAGCGGCTTTCGAATTCTTACCGACTGCTTTCAGTCGCAGACCTAAATGCGTTCCACGCAGGAGGAAGTAGACGATGATAACGACGAGGATGCCCAATCCCAGTGCCCAGGTGCTGAATTGTACTTTTGGTAAGGTCGGCAGCCAAAGCTTATTCGGAAACATCAAAGTCCCACTCGTCGAAGCAATCCCCGGCCTTTTCCAGGGGCCAATGATCAAATAAAGGGCAAAAGCTGTCGCCACAAAATTAAGTCCCAGTCCACCAAAAATTTCGTTGACCCCCCCGAATGTCTTCAGCACACCTGCTAGTGCCGCCCATAAGGCTCCACCCACCATTCCAGCCAGGAAACCGATGGCCAGGATCCACCCGGAAGGAACCGTACTGTTTTGCAATAAGCGCAACGCGCCGGTTGTAAAAATAGCACCGACCATGATCTGACCCTCGATGCCGATATTCCACAGGCCTGCCGCAAAGGTGATCAATACGCCGGAGGTGGTCAACAGCAAGGGTGCCCATGCCGATAACACATTGCTGATATTGGTTATTGAACTTATGGCACCTTTAATGACGTATAAATAGGCTTGGAGCGGAGGCGCGCCCGCCATCAGCAGAACAGCCGTGGTAAAGAGTAACGCCAGGATTACTGCTCCTATTTGAAAACCAAGAATGCGCCATCTGTTTTTTATCATGCAAGCTTTCCCTCATCCGTTGATTCCGGCCAACTCTTACCGCCGATCAGCTCCCCAAGTTTTTCGGTAGTTAATGTATTGGCATCCAGGGGAGATGTCACTTTGCCACTAAAAAATACCAGTACACGGTCGCTGTATTGCAGGATCTCCTCCAGGTCGGACGAGACGAACAGGATCGATGTCCCCTTTTGGCAGCGCTCCTTGAGCTTGTTCCAGATGTAAATGACAGACTCAATGTCCAGGCCACGGGTGGGATGCTCGAGCAGGAGCAGGTTCAGCGGGTCCCGCAACAGGGCCAGCAAAGCCCGCTGCTGGTTCCCGCCTGAAAGTGACTCGACCGTGTTCGCGGGTGTGCCGCGCACGTCGAATGCCTTGATGCGCTCCTGCGCCAGCAGGCGGCCCTTGTCCCAATTGATGAAAAAGCCCTTGGCCTCTTCGGCCAGGATAAAATGCTCGGTCAGGTTCAAACCGGGTATCAGCCCCTCCTCCAGGCGTGCCGCCGGCAGGAATGCTACGCCATGTTTCTTGAAAGTCTGGTACGATTGGCCGGTCAGGTCGCGACCGTCGATCAGGATTTTTCCGCCCACGGAGTGGGTCATCCCGCCCACAGCCCGTAAAAATAATCCCTGGCCGCTGCCTTCCATCCCGGCCAGACCGATAACCTCACCGCAGTGCACCTCCAGGTTTACATCCCGCACGTTCAGCCGGTAATCTTCGACCGAAAGCTTGGACAGGCTGACGGTCACCTCATCCGCCCCGCAGGGTTTGCGCTCGCCCACCGAGATGGGCTTTCCGAACATCAGCTCGACCAGTGTTTTCGTGCTGTACGGCTGTTTGGCTTCCCCCACCAGGCTCCCCTGTCGCAGGACGGCTACGCGACTGCAAAGTCCTTCCACATCTTCCAGCTTATGGGAGACGAACAGGACCGTCTTGCCCTGCTCAGCGAGTAAATGCAGGGCGGCGAAGAGTTTAACCTTCTGTGCTGCACTGATGCCGGTGGTGGGTTCGTCAAAGATCATAACCCGTGCCCCCAGCCAGATCAGGCGCAGGATTTCCAACTGTTGACGCTCCCCGACCGTGAGTGAATCAACATATGCCTCCGGGTCGAGCGTGAAACCGAACTGCCCGGCCAGCTTCTTAAAATCCCGTAACACTGCACTCTGGTCAGGCAGGAGACCCCCGGCACTGCCTAGGGTGAAATCTTCGATGATCCGCAACGGAGGAAAATCGAGAGGGTCCTGGTGCAGCATGCCAACTCCTTGCTGAATTGCATCCGCCGGTGAATGAATCGAGACCGTGTGGCCATCGAGCAGTATCTCGCCTTGGTCTGGCCGAATAAAACCGGATAATATCTTCATCAGGGTGCTCTTGCCTGCGCCGTTTTCCCCAAGAATGCCCTGGATCGTCCCTGCGGGGATCTTCAGACTAATGTCCCAGTTAGCATGCACCGTACCGTACGTCTTATGGATGTCCTTTAGTTCAACATTCATCGTTCTTTCCTTAATGTTGAGTTATCCTCAAAGGATGTTCGTGACATTAAAAATATCATGGGGGAAGGCATCTGCCTTCCCCCATGATATTAACTGAGTTACTGAGAAACGCTCTGGCCTTCCATGCCTTGGAGCAACTGCGGCAGGTACCAGATCTGCTGATCGGTGGCAACCGTGCCAGCCGTCAGATAGACCGTGCCATCCTGCAGGTTGATCGGGCCGGTCCACAGGTTTAACCCGCTCGCCATTTCGCTAATCAACTGTGCGATCTTGGCAGCAGCATCACTGCTGAGGGCCTGTCCATTGACGAAGCCGGTTGCACTGGTATCCGGATTATTGATATTCGTCCAATCCGGAGCCATCCATACCCAGTCCTGTTTTAAGGTTCCAGCAATAGCCTTCTGAACTTGGGCCAAGACTCCAGGACCCCAGTTGAAGTAAGGAACGCCCAGGCAGACATCCGGAGCCGTGCTGCAGTTATTCCTGTAGTCGTACGAAACGGCCCAGACATTCTGACCAGCATCGTGCAACTTCTTTGCCTCGGTCAACGCCTCGGTGGTGTCAATGCCCGACATGACCACGTCATAGCCACTGCTATAGAAGTCATCCGCAACCTTGGTCGGATCAAGCGTCGTACCAGGCTCGTTAAACCAATAGCCAATCCAGGTGACCTTGAATTGCAGGCTGGCGAGATCTTTATGCAGGTATTGGGTCCAACAGTACTTGGCGCCCAGGTATGCCGAAGAAGCCAAACGGCGGGTCTCAGGATTGATCAGTGGACCCAGATAGCCGATCTTACCTGTCTGAGTGGTCAGCGCAGCCGCACAGCCAGCGATCATTTTCGCATACTCTGCGCGCGGCATGATGTTGACCATATTGGGGATGTTCAAGTAAGCCTGACCAGCCGCCCAGGATTGATCCCCTGAGAACATGATGGTGGGGATATCCGGATGAGCCAGGGCAAAGGTATTGGAGTCATCCTTGAAATCATCCGAGTTGAAGATGATCAGGTTGGCGCCCTGTGCCAGCAGCTGCTCGGCTAATTGAGCCGGAGTGACGCCCTGGTGGGTGAAACCGAGGTCAACATAGATCAGCTTGGTATTCGGAATCATGGATGCCGCATACTCACCGCCTTCGTAACCGGCCTGGCTCCAGCCCGAATCATTGTAAGGGCCGACCAGGACCATGCCAATGGTGAAAGTCTTGGCAATAGTCGGGACCGCAGTCGCTGGGACGGCTGTTGCTGCGGGCGGTTTGGTGGTAGGAGCCGGGGTGGCAGTTGCCTTACCGCAGGCGGTCGCGGCGATCACCAAGACCATTGCTAGTAATGTGATTTTAGAAACTATTGTACGCATGCTTCTTCCTCCTCATTAGGAATTGAATATTTGTTGTGGTATGGGTGGATTGTGAAGTGAACATGTCGTTATTGGGATTTTTTATTGCTGAGGCCTCCTTTCGAAGTAACTTCTATTCCGCTACCACCAGATCAACAAACCTGGGCAATTGGCCTGGTTTCAATTCAACCAGGCCCTGGTTGGAAAGGTGCAGTTCTTCCAGGACGATCAAGCCCAACAGGCTGATTGTCATTTCGACTGAATCATGCATGCAGCCCGCTTTCTTCAGTCCATCTTCGATTTTCTTGAGTTGTCGTGAAACGACCTCAACCGATTCGAGCGACATCAACCCGCCGAGAGGCAAGGGCATCATCGCCTCCACCTTTCCGTCCACAACGATGCAATGTCCCCCACCCGCACGGATTAATTCGTTTGCAGCCAGTGCCATGGCCTTGTCGCTGTTACCAATGACTTGCAGGTTGTGACAATCGTGCGAAACGGTCGAAGCGAAGGCGCAATTGGGTTTGAATTGCAGGCCGGTCGCAAAACCAAGGCCTCTGGTTTTGATGACTTCCGGCCGTGGTTCGTGGCGATAAAAATTCGCCACCTTTACGAGATCCCGTGTGGGATCTGCCTGGAGAGCGCCATTGACAGGTTCAATTTCAAAGAACTCTTCTGTGGTGTGAACCATGCCGGGGAATATCCGCATCACGCGCACTTTAACCTTTTTCTCGGCTGGGATACGGAAATCTGCTTCTGAAAGTTGTGGCAGGTGAACAGACTTCAATGCCCAATCCGGGTAGTTGTAGCGGGTAAACTCCATGACCAACTTGCCGTCCTCAGCCACCAGCACGCCGTCGGCAAAAACCTGATCGATGATTATGTTCACCAGATCGCTGATAATTAGAATATCAGCCGCGCGGCCTGGCGAAATGGTACCGATCCAGCGTGATTTCTCAAGCAGTTGTGCCGCGTTGAGTGTTACCATCTGAATTGCCAGGAGGGGCGAAACACCTTGTTTGATGGCATCGCGTACCACCCGGCTGAGGTGACCTTGTTCAACAATTGAGGCTGGGGTAACATCGTCGGTGACCATTGTAAAGAAACGTGTGTCCAGTCCCGGGTTTTCGGTGATGGCTTTGATGGTGTTGGGCATATCCAACCAGGCGGTACCATAACGCTGCTGTGGATAGCATCCCAGTTCAGCCCGGCGCATGGCAGCTTCTGCAGTGGTGGCTTCATGACATGCCGTGATTCCGGCCGCGATAAAAGCCGGAAGGCCCTTATCCAGTTCTAGGCTGGCGTAATGCCCGGTCAGCACATTCCCGGATTTTAACGATGCCGCGGTGATGGCATGGACGTGCGGGTCGCCATAGATTACCCCTGGAAAATTCATCTGTTCACCCTGAACTTGAGCCCAGTCCTGCTGGTAAGCCTCACTAACCTCTTTAGCAGTGATGGTCGCACCCGCGTCTTCAAAGCCGGGAATGGAGGGCACGCATACAGGCATGGCCACTAAAACCTTCAGGGGCAGGCCTTGGGCAGCCTTGTGGAATAATTCAACAGCCCTGATTCCAAAAACATTGGTAATTTCATGGTTGTCACAGGCGATGGTGGTTGTACCGTGCGGAAGGACTGCTTCTGCGAAGCTGACCACATCCACCATGCTGCTCTCAACATGATCATGCGTATCAATAAAACCCGGGACAAGAAAACGTCCGGAGGCATCAACCACTTTGGTGTGTTCATCGGCTACGAGATGATCACCTTTCCCTACATAGGCGATGATTCCATGCCGGACAGCCACGGTAATGCCATCCTGAATACGACCGATATTGACATTGACTAGGCGGCCATTTTTGATGATCAGGTCGGCTGGTTCCCTGCCCATTGCTGTAGCCACTACATTTAAGGTAACCTCATGCAGCCTCTTTCGCTTATGAGTGTATCCGGTTTGTTTTAATGGGGTCAAGAGAATCTCCTTTTCTAATAGTTCTTGTGTTTAAGAACGATTTGGGCGTTTTAAACCATTTTTCTCTACCAACTTCGCACGGAATTAGGGCGGGGTAGAAAAAATTCTAGCATAGAAACCCTTTGGAAGATAGGAACAATAGTCAGGATTTTCAAGGATAACCGTAGAGCTTGAAACGAAGTTGTCTAAACATCTACAATTCTATCACGACAACAAATCTTAAAAAACTAAGGCACGATCCAGGTGCCCGTCTCGCCTTTGAGCGCGCGGCCTATATTCTCCGGGTTGGTGATGAGTGCCTGCCTGCCGCCGGCCTCCAGGAACCAGATGATGGCTTGGATTTTAGGGGCCATCGAGCCCTTGGCAAAATGCGTGCCTTCAGCCAGGTACTGTTTGGCCTCTGCCAGGGTCATTCGATCAATCCATTTCTGGTCGGGTTTTCCAAAATTGAGAGCCACTTTCTCGACCGCGGTTGAGATGAGCAGCAGGTCGGCTTTGATCAATCGGGCCAGCAGGCTGCAGGCAAAGTCCTTATCAATGACGGCTGCTGTTCCAGCATACTCGCCCTCACCCTTGTCAATGACCGGGATGCCGCCGCCACCCACGGTGACGACTACCGTCCCGGCCTTGATCAGGGTTTCAACCGACTCGAGTTCGACCACTTCCTTTGGGAGCGGCGAGGCCACCACGCGCCTCCAACCGCGCCCGGCATCTTCCACCATGCTCCAGCCGAGTTCCTTCTCGCGGCGCTTGGACTCCGTCTCGTCCATGAAACTGCCAATTGGCTTGGACGGGTTCTGGAAGGCTTTGTCGTTTTTATCCACCAACACCTGGGTCACCACGGTGGCGACCGGCTTCTTGATGCCGCGTTTGAATAGTTCATTTTGAAGGGTCTGTTGCAAGGCGTACCCGATCGCACCCTGGCTGTCTGCGCCGCATACGTCCAGCGGGATCTCGTGCATGCCTTCCACTTTCGCCGCGATTTCCGACCGCCGTAGGATAAATCCCACCTGCGGACCGTTGCCGTGGCCAATGGCCACGTCCCAGCCAGCCTCGATCATGTCGGCGATGTGGTAAGTGGTCTCTTTCACGGCCTGGTATTGGTCTTCGACGCTTCTATGCTTCTCGTCTTTTATCAGAGAATTGCCGCCGATGGCGACAACAGCCACTTTTCGAGTTTTTTCAGACATAATAACTCCTAGCCCATGGTCAATGCCATCACGGCCTTCTGGGCATGCATGCGGTTCTCGGCTTCATCATACACTACTGAATGAGGCCCGTCCATCACGCCATCTGTGACCTCAATGTTGCGGTCAGCGGGCAGGGGGTGCATGTAGATGGCATCCGGTTTCGCCAGAGCCATCTTGCGTTCGTCGGTGATCCAGTGTGAGTACTTCTTGATGATCTTGGCACCCTCATCCGGGTCCTGGGTATGAACCATCGCACCCCAGGATTTGGCGTAGACAATGTCTGCGTCTTTGAAAGCGGCTTCCATGTCATCGATTACTTCAAAGCCTGCGCCAAATTTGCGCGCCTGTTCCTGGGCTTGTTCCATGATCTCAGGCATTAATCTGAATTCCGGCGGGTGCGCCAGCACCACATCCATACCAAAGCGCGGCATTTGCAGGATGAGCGACTGTGGGACAGACATCGGCTTCTGGTACGAAGCCGCGTAGGCCCACGAAACAACCATCTTCTTGTGGCGCAGGTCACGGCCTTTTTTCTCGACGATGGTCATCAGGTCTGCCAGGCATTGGAAAGGATGATAGATGTCGCATTGCATGTTGAGCACCGGGACGCGCGCGGCCTAGGCGACCGCGTTGAGATAGCCGTTACCGATACCCCAGTCCACGTGACGAATGGCAATGCCATCGTAGTAGCGGCCAAAGATTTCGCCGATTTCCTTGGGCGTATCTCCGTGTGAAATCTGGGTGGACTTGCTTTCGATGAATGCGCCGTGCCCGCCCAACTGGGCCATGCCAGCTTCAAACGAGCCGCGCGTGCGGGTGGATGCAAAAAAGAACAACATCGCCAGCACCTTGTCACGCAGGTAGGGGTGGGGCTCATTCAGGGCGCGCTTGCGCTTCAGGTCGAAGGCCACGTCCAGGACAGTTTCAACTTCTTCTTTCGTAAAATCTAGGTCGCTGATCAAGTCACGACCATGAAGAAAGGTTTGCATATTTATTTCTCCATACTATTGTAGGGGCGCAATATTTTGCGCCCCTATAAATTATTTTATTCCATCGCTCCTAGCACCAATGCCAGCAGGGCCATGCGCATTACCACGCCGTTGAAAGCCTCCTGCCAGTAGCGCGACCAGCGGGTGATGTCCACGTCGGTCGGTACCTCGTCCATGCGCGGCAGGGAGTGCAGGAGAATGGCATCCGATTTGGCTTTCTTCTCCAGTAGTTCGCGGGTGATCTTGTAGTTGGCAGGAGTGAGATCCACCTCTTTCCCAGCACGTTCGTCACGGGATTTGGTGTAGTCCGGCTGGACGACCGGTTCGACCAGGATGACATCCGCCTCCGCAATTGCCTGCTCAACGTGCTCGGCTTCGCGGAAATTGACGCTGAACTGCTTGAGTTCGGCTTTGAACTCGTCGGTCAGCGACATTTCCGGCGGGGAGACGAAGGTGATCGGGCAGTCGAACTGGCTCAGGGCATAGCCAAGTGAGTGCATGGTGCGCATGCGCATATCACCGACCGCCAGCCAGGTGAGACCATCAATGGTGCCTTTTTCTTTTAGCACGGTGTACAGGTCGGTCAGGATCTGGGTGGGATGCTCTCCCCAGCCGTCGCCCCCATTAATAATCGGGATCGAGGCCCATTTGGCCGCTTCGTGCGGCGCACCCTGCTGGAAGTGGCGCATGACGATGACATCGCCGTAGAACTCCAGCATCTTGACGGTATCCTTGATGGACTCCTGGTAGAAGTCACCGGCGCGTGTCATTTTGGCATCCGCAAAACCGGTTACAGCTCCCCCCAGGCGGTGCATAGCCGCCTCGTGCGCCAGGCGCGTGCGGGTGGACGGCTGGTAGAAGGCTGTCACCAGGGTCTTTTCAGCCAGCAGGTCGCTGTTGCGGCGGCTGACGGCGATCGGCTCAAGTTCAGCCGCAACGTCGAAAACGTGGAAGAATTCTTGCCTTTCGAAATCTTTGAGGGACAGGATGTCCCGACCAGCAAAACTACGCATTTTTACCTCCTATGGTTATACGAAAATTGCACGTGCACTTGCACACGGCATACGGTTTAGCCCACCCGCCTCACCACGTGGAAGCGGAAATAACCGGGCAGGAAATAACTGATGGAATAGTCCACTACGCGGCCGTCCTCAGAATAGAGTTGGGCCGCAAAGTGGAGCAGCACGTCGTCGCGCTGGATTTGCAGGGGGCGCGCCACTTCCGAAGTGGCTCCAACGGCCTTGATCTCAGTCCGGGACTTGGTCAGTTTCGGGTCGCCGCGGCGTAGTAACAGGTCCAGAACTGAACCAGTGAAGCCGGACTGCAGTTCGTCAACTGCCAAGACGTCCATCGGCAGGGTGTCCACCAGGTAGGCGATCGGACGGGCATCGGTAAAGATGATACGCGAGACACATGTCAGGTCCGCGCCAACCTTCAAGTTCAGCGCACCGGCCAAGTCTTCGTCTGCCGTAACTTGCTGGACCTGCAACTCGCCCATCCTGACCGTCAGGCCGGAACGCTGGGCAATGGTTTCGATGCTCTCCAGTACCTCCAGGCCGGTATCAATCACCGGGACTTTGGCGGCAACGAAGGTTCCAACACCCTGGCGGCGTCGGATCATACCCTGACCCTCGAAAGAACGCATGGCCTCGCGCAGCGTGGCGCGCGACACTCCCAACTGCTTCGACAGGGTTGGTTCGGAAGGCAGGCGGGACTCGGCAGGCAGCGAATTGATCATCTCCGCCAGCTCTATTTGCAGTTGCCGAAATGGATGATGACTCATACCTTGCTCCTATTCCGCCGGGCCTTCAATGACCGGTCTAAAAGTTAAGTGGTCCACATCCACCAAGCCTTTGTCAATGCGGCCATCCTTGATGGCAATGTCCGTATCGGGCACGAACTCGTCGGATTGCACGCACACCCAGGTGCCCTTGCGAAGAACCAGGTCGGCTGGCGTGCGCCCCATGACAACGTCGATCAGTGTGCGGGTAAAATTTTCAGGCATAAATTTCCTCAACAATAATGGAAGGTGCGGATGGCCTGGATATCAGCGGTGTGCTGATCCATGTGACCAAGGTGCATGAGAACGATGTCCCGGACTGTCAGGCGGGTTTCCTTATCGTCACCCGGCCAGGTGACACGCCCGGAATGCTCCCAGTCTTCGGCTGGGATGTTGCGCAGCAGTTCCACCAGGCTGGCAGTGCTGCCGTGGAAGAGAGCCAGGGTCGGGCCGACAGCCCGTTTCCCGTAGGCCCAGCGCCGCCCCCACTGCTCCTGTTCCAGGCCAAAGTACCAGGTAATCGGGATCTCAATCCCATCCTGGCCCAGGATGGCCCTCAGGAATATCTCCCACATCAGCTCGCCGTCGACGGTATGGTGCACGTACTCCCGGATGGACCAGCCCGCGCCGAGAGTCAGGTCGAGCTGGGCTTCGTCCAACCCGGCGATGGCAGCCTCCAGCCGTTCGGGAAGTTTCAGGGTGCGCTTGAGCAGGGAGTCATGCGAGGCGGTCATTTGCTCTCCAGCAAGCGCCTGGCCGCCCGGTTGTGCCGCTCGACCAGTTTCATCTCGTCCACGGGCACCAGTTGTCCTTCGCGAACCACAAACCGGCCGCCAATCACGGTGTAATCGGCGCGGACCGGCTGACAGAACACCGCTGCCGCAACCGGATCGTGCAGCGCCCCGGCGTAGTCCAGGCGATTGAGATTGATTGCAAAGAAGTCAGCGCATTTCCCAGCCTCGAGGCTGCCGATATCAGACCTGCCAAGGACAGCCGCCCCGCCGCGCGTGGCAAGGCGCAGGGCTTCCCGCGCCGTCATCAGTTTGCGGGACGGATCATTTGATAAAGAGAATCCGGTGATTCCTTCCCGGAGTCTGGATAAAAGCATCGCCTGGCGGACTTCGCCTAGCATGTGTGAGCCGTCATTGGAAGCCGAACCGTCCAAACCGAGGCCGACCTTCACGCCTGCCGCCAGGTACTCTTTGACCGGCGCGATCCCGGAGGCCAGGCGCATGTTGGAGCTGGGACAGTGCGCCACGCCGCAGCCATGTTTGGCAAAGGTTTTCACTTCCGCCTCGTTTACGTACACGGCGTGGGCAAACCAGACATCCTCCCCCACCCAGTCCATAGACTGCATGTAGGGTACGGGACGGTAGCCGAATTTTTGCAGGCAGAACTGCTGCTCGTCCTCGGTCTCGGCCAGGTGTGTATGCAGGTGGACGCCGTATTCACGCGCCAGTTTCGCAGATTGCTTCATCAATTCGCCGGTTACGGAGAAGGGCGAGCAGGGAGCCAGGACGATTTGCACAAAGGCACCCGGTTTCTTATCATGATATTGTTGGATAAGACGCTGGCTGTCGGCCAGGATCTTCTCTTCGCTATCCACCACTGAATCAGGCGGAAGTCCACCTTTGGATTCGCCCAGCGACATCGAGCCGCGGCTGGCCTGCAGCCGGACGCCGATCTCCTGCGCGGCAGCGATTTCGTCGTCGAGGCGCACCCCGTTGGGATACAGATACAGGTGGTCTGAAGCGGTGGTACAGCCGGAGAGCACCATTTCGGCCAGGGCGGTCTGGGTGGAAATAAAAATATCCTCCGGCGTCAGGCGTGCCCAGATAGGGTAGAGCGTCTTGAGCCAGTTGAATAAATTGACATTCTGGGCAGCCGGGACGGCGCGCGTCAGGGTCTGGTAGAAATGGTGGTGGGTATTGACCAGCCCCGGCAGGAGCAGGTGCCCGCGCAGGTCGAGCACTTCATCGGCGGTCTGCGGGAGTTCGCTTGTCGTGCCAACCTGTTCGATGAACCCAGCCCGCACAAAGAGACCACCCTCAGGGATTTCCCGCTGGTGGTCGTCCATGGTAACAAGAACTGAGGCGTTCTTTATGAGAAGAGTGCTCATTGTTTGGGATGGGTGGAAACAGGTTGTCAGACAACTATACCACCAGTTTAACAAAAACGGGGGGGAATGTCAACTGTCCAACACAGTTTGAAAATCGAGCAGGCCGTTGGCCTGCTCGATTTTTTATTCCATGATTTCCCCGGATAATCCCTCTGAGCTCACAGCCCTCAGGAGTACTTGATCGATCTGGTTCCACCTCGGCTCCGCCGCGATCGTCGTGACGCGCAGATAGTTGTCGGTCAGCCCTTTGATTTGCCAGCCTTCATCTGTGAGGATGGATATGGCCTCCCACAGGACGGGCATTGCCTTTCCGATGAACTTCCGCTGGTAGGCTTCAGCGGATTCTGCCAGGACCCTGCGCAAGGCGGCGCTGCGGGCCTTGGCCACTTCGCCGCGCACCTGCCCCTTCATGCGCGCTGCCGGTGTTCCAGGACGCTTCGAGTAGCTGAAAACATGCCCTCCCGCGAAGTGCATGGAATTGACGAACTCCAGCGTTTCGGCAAACTCGTCATCCGTCTCGCCGGGAAAACCGGCAATGATATCCGTGGTAATGGCAACTTCCGGGATGGCTGCCCGCGCCGACTGTACCAGCGCGGCGAAGTTTTCCGGCGTGGTCTTGCGGGCCATGCGCCTCAACACACGCTCGCTCCCGGATTGCAGGGGCAGGTGCAGGTGTCGGCACAGGCGGGTATCGCGCCACAGGCTGAAGAAATCCGCCTCCAGGTCCCAGGGTTCGAGAGAGGACAGACGCAGGCGGGGGATGGAAGTTCGGGCAAGCAGGGCGGAGACCAGGTCAGGGAGGCGGCGTGCAGGCTGGATGTCCAGCCCCCATGAGCCGAGATGGACACCGGTCAGCACGATTTCCTGCCTCCCTCCCTTCAGAGCTGAATCGACATCAATAATGATCTCATCCAGCGGTCTGGAACGCGAGGCACCGCGTGCCAGCGTCGTGATGCAAAAGGTGCAGGCGTTGTCACATCCATCCTGGACTTTGATGAACGCCCGAGTGCGCTGGTGCAGGCCAGGCAGTGGCTGGCGGGCGATCGGCTCGAGGTCGAAGAACTCCTGTGGCAGACCGAGCAGGTCAGACGCCAGGCTTTCCTTTTGCAGGTTTGGGACGATGCGGGTCACACCGGCTAACGCCGCAGCTTTGTCAGGTTCAAGCGTGGCCCAGCAGCCGGTAACGACAATGTCGCCCACCCCCAGGCGTTTTGCCCGGCGGATGGCGGCGCGCGAATCCGAGGCAGCTTCGGCAGTGACGGTGCAGGTGTTGACCACCGCCAGGTCCGCTTCGGCGGGTGTGGCTACGATCTCATGCCCGGCAGTCCGGAACTGGCGGGCCAGGGATTCGATTTCCGCTTGGTTCAGGCGGCAGCCGATGGTGTCGAGAAAGATTTTCATGGTTTTAGAATCCAGCGGCTTGCCGTCGGCGGGTGACAAGCTGCCAGGATCACGGTTTTATCACCACAAAATTATCGAAGGTCACATCCACGGCACCTTCATCAAACGCCCCGGCAATGAGACCGGCATCCCCGTCGGAAAAATCGGCATCGCTGGTGCTTGCGATGGCCTGGTCGTTGATGGTTCCCGTCAGGGTATTCCCAATGCAGTCAAAACGCAGATGGTTCGGGCCGCTACCCTGCACGATGGCGGCGCTGTATGCCATCATCTCCTGTCCGAGCAGGGAGACCGCGCCATTTTTGATTTTGCCGATGGCGTAGTAACCGTCACTGGAGATAATGAAAAAGTAAAAATTTACCATATCCTGGTAGCGGCATATCAGGCCAAAGCGGTTCGACACCGGACCCGCCAGCCGGGTTGCATCCGCCTCTATTTGTACATCCCCGTAAGTCTGTCCGGAGACAGCCCACAGGTCATAACCGGCGGACTGCACAACCATGCGGTAGACGCCGTCGATGTAGCCCAGGCTCCCATTCGCGCTGACCGTCTGGAGCCAGCCGCTGGAAGGGACGGAGAAGTTGTCGTGATAGAGGGCCTGGCCCGGTTGTGTCACCAGTTCGGCGATCCAGGCGCTCTGGCAGGCGGTCAAAAAGAGTACAAGCAACAAGCTGCGTATGATTTTCATAAATACCTTCAGGGAAAATACTGTTCCAACAAACGCCCGGCTTGCCAGCCATAAGGCCCGTCGGGATCGAACGTCCGGGCCAGGGTGAGGTATGAATAAGCCTTGTCGCGGTCGCCGGTTTGCATATAGACCAGTCCCAAGTGCAGGGCCGGGGCTGCCTGGGTGGGGCTCATTTGGACGGCCTTCTTCAAATAGATTTCCGCATCAATGTAATCCTCCAGCAGAAACGCTGCCTGGCCGGCCAGGTCATAGGATTTCCAGTCGCCCGGGGCGATGTCGATCAACTTTTGCGCCGCCGGTAGACCGGTTTCCTCCATATCCACATTGTTGTTTACACAGAAAGTCGCCAGAGCCCGCCAGGTTGAGGCGTCTTTCGGACCCAGTTCGACCGCGTGGAAATAATACCCATATGCCGCGATCAGGTTGCCGGTCTGTTCGGAGGCGCTGCCCAGTGCCAATTGCCAGCCAGGGTTCTCCGGTTCCAGGTCCGCGGCCTTATGAAAGGCCGCCAGTGCGGCGTCTGGCTTTCCCTGGCGCTGCAAGTACAACCCGTATAGTCCCTGGACCATGGCTGACTCCGGGCTAAAGGTCAGGGCCTGTTCGATTTCATGACCTCCGTCCTGGCCCAGTTGCTGCTCCGCCTCGCCAAGCCAGGCCCAGGCTTCGGCATAGTCCGCTCGTGTTGTGATGGCATTGTGGAAGGCTTCAGCCGCCAGGTTCCATTCGCCCAGTGTTCCCAGCGCCCACCCGGCCGCCAGGAAATGGGCTGCCTCGTCGTCTGACAGCAATGCCGTATTCAGGGCTGTCCGCAGCCCATGGACGGTGGGTTCGATGTCCGGGTCGAGTTGGGCTGCCTGCATCAGTTCGGGCAGGGCTTGGTCAGGGGCGGTCGCCATGAGCAGCAGGCCCAGGCGATAGTGTCCCCACGCGTAATCTGTAGAAGCCTGCAAGATTATCTTCCATTCCTGCACTGCACCGGCGTAGTTCTCCATCTTCTCGTATCCGTCTGCCAGGTCCAAGTGCACATACGGGTCGGGATCTTTCTGCTTAAGGGCCTCTTCCCAGACGGCGACCGCTCCCGGCACATCTCCCTGCGAGTAGATCACCTCTCCCAAGGCCCTCCAGCCGTTTGGTGAGAGGGCATGGTGTTGAAGGGCGAGCCGAAAAAATTTCTCCGCTTTGGAGTAATCGTTGCTGTTCAGATAAACATCACCCACCTTTTCCCACAGGGATGGCATCCAGGGGATTCGTTGCGCGGCCGAGGTATAGGCAGAGGCAGCCGCGGCCTGTTCTCCCGCCGCCTCGAAACGATCCGCAGACTTCAGGTCCAGGTAACCAGCCAGGGGCCGCGGGACCAGGATGAGAGTCAACAGGGCGATCAGGATCAGGACATGAGTTGGTTCGAACGTTTTCTTCATGATATCAATGGCTATTATAAATCACGAAAACGGTTCCCTGGGAATTGCCGGTTCGATGGGGATTCAGGCGGTGTTAGCTCGGTTGACTTAATTGTTCTCTGGGAATACACTTCACACTTAGCCGAATCGATCTCGTATGGTGAAGACCGACATGCCCTTTCGGGGCTCGCGCTTCCATTTCGTTTGTACTAATCCCGCCAACCACGGGGCATCATCACTATTTTTGTGCAAAGGAGCGATTCTATGAGCGTTATCGAAGTTACCAATCTGACCAAGTATTACAGAAAATCGCGCGGCATCGTGGATGTCTCTTTCAAAGAGGAAGAAGGCGAGATCTTCGGCTTCATCGGGCCGAACGGCGCCGGGAAATCCACCACCATCCGCCTGCTCCTCTCGCTGATCCACCCCACCAGCGGCAGCGCCAAAGTTTTTGGCAAGGATGTGGTCACCCACGGTCCGGAAATCCGCCGCGATATTGGCTACCTGCCTTCGGAAGTCTTTTACTACGAAGGCATGAAGGTCATTGACCTGCTAAAGTATTCCGCCAGTTTTTACGATTGCGACTGCACCCAGCGCATGCACGAACTCTCCGAAACCATGGAACTGGAAATGAACCGCCGCATCAGCGACCTGTCTTACGGCAACAAGAAGAAGGTCGGCATTGTCCAGGGCCTGCTGCACAGCCCCAAACTGCTCTTCCTGGATGAGCCGACCAGCGGCCTCGATCCGCTCATGCAGCGCAAGTTCTTCGACCTGGTCCGCCAGGAGAACGCCCGCGGCGTGACAGTTTTCTTCTCCTCGCACATCTTGGGGGAAGTTCAGCGCTTATGCAATCGCGTGGGCATCATCCGCGAGGGCAGGATCGTGGAGATCTCCGACATCCGCACCCTGCAGCAAAACAACTACAAAAAGGTCAACGTGACAGCCGATGGGCTGAACCCGGCCTCCTTTGACCTGCCGGGTGTGACCAATTTGCAGGTGGAAAACGGCACGCTGCATTTCTTCTTCAAAGGCGATATCAACGCGGTTCTGCACAAGATCAGCAGCCTCCAGGTCACCGATCTGACCATCGAGGAGCCGACGCTGGAAGAAATCTTCATGCACTACTACGAATAGGCAGGGATCATGAGCGCAAACATTTATCTCCATGAATTACGCGCCCGGATGCGATCGGTGATCGTCTGGTCGATTTCGGTGGCGGCGATCCTCATCTGCTTCTTCGCCATCTTCCCGGGATTCGCTGACCAGGCCGCGTTGATCAATCAATTGATGTCCCGGTTCCCGCCGGCGCTGCTGGAGGCCTTCGGGATGGGCCGGACGAACATGGCCACAGTGGTGGGCTTCTACAGTTTACTCTTCGGCTTCGTCCAACTCTGCCTGGCGATCCAAGCCGGCAATTACGGCTTTGGCCTGGTCTCGATCGAGGAGAGCGAATTGACCGCCGACTTCCTGCTGAGCAAGCCGGTCAGCCGAGTCCAGGTGCTCACCAGCAAGCTGCTGGCTGCCCTGACCAGCCTGACCATCACCAACGCGATGGTATGGGTGAGTAGTTTCGCAGCCATCACCCTCTTCCGCGGCAAGCACGAGTACGAACTAGGCACGCTGATCCTGCTGCTGGCCAGCATTGTGATCTTCCAGCTCTTCTTCATGACCGTCGGGCTGGTCATCTCGCTGCTGGTCAAGCGCGTGCGCAGCGTGACGCCCTATTCGCTGGGCCTGGGATTTGGGATGTACGTGCTGAGCGCTTTCAGCAGCATGTTTGGCACGGCAACCCTGGAATACATCACACCCTTCAAGCACTTTGACCCGGCCTATATGGTCCAGCACGCGGCGTATGACATGCCGCTGGTGCTGCTCAACGTGGCGGTCAGCCTGATCGCGCTGGGGATCAGTTACTGGCGCTACACTCGCCGCGATATCCCGGCGGTGTCGTAAGGAGGCGCAAATGAATATATTTTTCCGCGAACTGAGAGCCAACCTCAAATCTCTGATCATCTGGTGCGTTGTGCTTGTCCTGCTGGTGATCGGCGGCGCGGCCAAATTCACCGCCTATTACCACGATCCCTCGATGCTGGCCGTACTTGACGCTTTGCCTAAGGGTATGGTGGACGCCCTGGAACTGAAAGCCTTTAACCTGACTACGGTGACCGGCTTCTACGGGATCATGATGATCTACTATGCATTGATGGGCGGGATCGCCGCGGCTATGTGGGGCAGCGACAGCATCTCGAAGGAAGAGCGCGACAAGACGGTCGAGTTTTCGCTCGTCCTGCCGGTCTCGCGCGGCCGGGTGGTCACAGGCAAGCTGCTGGCGGCGCTGGTCAACTGCATCATCTTCGTGCTGGTGACCTGGGGGGTGTCGCTCGCGGTTGCGCAGCAGTTCCAACCCGAACAGGACTTCAACAAGTTCCTGACGCTTGAAATGGCAGGGATGTTTATCATTGAACTGATTTTCCTGGCGGTCGGGTTGCTGCTGGGCTGCTCCATGAAGCAGTATAAGCAATCCGGGAACATTGCCATTGGCGTCATCCTGGTGACCTACTTCCTATCGGTGATGTCGGGGATGCAGGCGAACCTGGATTTCCTCAAATACTTCTCCCCCTTCAAATACTTCGACGCCGGGGTGCTTCTCCGATCCGGCAAGCTGGACCCCATGTACATTCTGCTTTCGGCAGCCATCATCGCGGTCTGCGTGATTGCGGCCTATTGGACTTACAACAAGCGCGATCTATACATTTAGAGACGAATGAAACAAGCATTCCTGGATCGCGTACGAGTCATCAATAAATATCTGACAAATAAGATCATGATCCACATTGCCGGGAAGAAATTCGGCCATTTTGCCATATTGAGCCATGTTGGTCGCAAAAGTGGCAAACGATATCGAATTCCCATTATTGCCGAGCCGGTGGAAACTGGATTTGTAATCGCTCTGACATATGGCAAAAAGGTGGATTGGTATGAAAATGTAAAAGCCAAAGGAGGTTGTTCCCTCCAATGGAAGAATAAGGAATATTTCCTGATCCATCCTGAATTCATTGATAAGGAAATTGGATTGATGGCCTTCCCGGCTTTGTTTCGGTCGGGTTTGAAGAAAATGGGAATTCAGTATTACCTGAGGCTGGAGATTCAGCATTAATTCGAGGGGTGCTATGAAGAATAATGTTGAACTGATGAGCTTATATTGGACAACCTCAGGGGTATTCCCGGGTCGTGGCGAAATGAGCCGGTTTGATTTTAAGGAGCGGGTAAAAGCAGCCGCCCGGGCAGGTTTTAAAGGCATTGGGATCTGGCATACTGACCTGGAGCATATACTCCTGCATCGAACGCTCAAGGAAATGAAGAAGATACTGGTCGATAACGGCATCAAATATGTCGAGCTTGAGTTTCTCACCGACTGGTTTCTCGACGGAGCGCGGAAGGCAGAATCGGACAGTCGCAAGAAAAGATTGTTTGAGGCCTCTGAAGCACTTCAGGCAAAACATATCAAGGTGGGGGACTTTTACAACTCAACCTGTCCCATGCCCCGTATTGTTGAGTCATTTGCAGCATTATGTACGGAAGCGGAGAATTACGGTGCGACGATCGGTTTTGAGATCATGGGTTGCGCCATGATCAACAATATCAAGGACGCCATCACAATGTTGGAAACAGCTGGAGCTAAAAATGGCGGGGTGATCATTGACATCTATCAGGTTGCTAATCTTGGAATGACTTGCGAGGAAATTAGCCGTATTCCCCTGAAGTATTTGAAAAATGTCGAGCTTAACGACGGGACTCTGCCCGGAAGTTCTGATCATGATCCATCCAATCGAAGATTCTGTGGGGAAGGAGAGTACGACATCCAGGGCTTCATCAATTGCGTGAATAATATGGGTTATACCGGTCCCTGGGGAGTCGAAGTCATATCAGAAAAACTGGCTGAATTACCCTTGAAAGAGATGAGCACCAGGGCATTTAATACCACCATGGCTGAATTTATTGATTGAGAGAATGAACAAACAAATGAGTGCTGCATCAAGCAATAACAGGCAGGATCGGCTTATCGCCGAACTGAGTCACTTATGGATAGACCGGCAGGATCAACTGGTTATCGAAAAAAACATCCAGGCGCTCAATGCTCGTTATAACCTTTACAGGAAAATGGCGCACGAGCCCGGGTTTGAAGATATTATCAAGCAAATGGTCGGCAGGCTGGCCAATTCCTTTCCAGGATTATCCGATCTTCAAAACAAAAGGATTCTGGATATCGCCTGCGGTTCGAATACAAGCAAATTACCCGCTTCGTTCTTTCTCAGCACGCTTTTTGGTGGCAGGTCAGTTGTCCCTAACCAAGGTTATACCGCCCTGTTCGAACCATGGTTCTGCCGCATCCTGTTCGAGTTGGGAGCAATACCTGTTGGGGTCGATTTTGGCGATCTGGAGCAGGAAGTCTTTATCCATTATCAGGTCGATCTCGGGAAAACAGGCACATTGGATTTTTTGCCCGATCATTCGTTCGATGCGATCCAGGACAGCCGGCTCTTTGGTTCCCCCGAGTTCACAGCCCAATTCCGGAATCCCGCAGATCGTTTGAAAGTCGCACGAGAGATAGCGCGACAAGAACAGAGATTATTGAAGATCGACGGGATCATTATCCATTCAGACGCGGCAGCATTGTTTAAATAATATGAAACTTACCCTCTTTGGCTCAACGGGCGGTACAGGCAAACAATTTATTGAACAGGCGCTTGCCGCAGGAAACCAGGTGGTTGCCTTCGCTCGCAATCCATCGAAAATCAGCATCAGTCATGAACGCCTGACGATCGTGCAGGGCGAATTAACCGACACCGCGGCAATTGACCGTGCCGTCAGCGGCGCGGAGGCGATTATATGCGTGCTGGGCCCTCGTCCGGGAGAAGACAGCCAGAGCAGGCCGCTTACCCAGGGGATGCAAAACATCCTGGCAGCCATGCAAAAAACCTGCGTCCGCCGCCTGATCATCTCATCCACTCCAAGCGCCAGAGACCCAAAAGACCTGCCGGAGTTTAAATTCAAGTTCCTGGTCGGCCTGATCAAAATCGCAATGCGCCCTGCTTACGAAGAGATCGTCGGTGTTGCGCGCCTGGTGCGCGAGTCTGATACCGATTGGACCATCGTGCGTGTGTCGATGCTGAACAACAAACCCGGGTTGGGGAAGATCAGGGCCGGTTATTTGGGCAAAAAACAGGTCGGGACAAACCTCTCCCGCGCAGACCCGGCGGGCTTCCTGCTTCAGCAGATCAATGCTGCAACCTGGCTGCGGCAGACGCCCGCCATCAGCAATTGAGGTCGGGCTTGACCGCAGGTCTCCTTCCTCCTCCTGCCCCGGTTGGGGAGTTGCATACCATCACCTCTTTCCCCGATGAGCTATGCAGGGGTTATTGTTTTTAGGGGAAAATAGTTATATACTGCTCTTATATAACATCCCAATTTGTATGTTGTGTGAATAATCTTATTGAATCATAGTTAGGCTGCATCTCTTGCTATTCTGGTGCATGTGCACAAACGGATGGAGGAGGAGGTACCACCTATGTCCACTTTGAAGGTTTTGGGTTACGCAGCAAATGCCTTGGGACAAAGACTCGAGCCATTCGAATATGCGTCCCCGGAATTAAAAGAACATGAGGTCCGGGTTTCCATCACCCACTGCGGCGTGTGTCACACGGATATTCACGCCATCGACGATTACTATGGGATCACCACTTTTCCCTTCGTGCCTGGTCACGAGATTGTCGGGCACGTGGCCGCTGTGGGGCCAGCGGTCACCAGCCTGAAGGAAGGCGACCGGGTCGGAATTGGGTGGCAGGGCCGTTCATGTGGCAAATGCGAGTGGTGTTTGAAGGGGGAGACCCAGCTCTGCATGGAAATCGAAAATACGACAGTGATGGTTCCTTACGGGGGTTTCTCGTCCTCTGTCGTTGCGGATCATCGATTCGTGTACCCGCTGTCCCCAACGATGCCCTCCCAGATTGCCGCGGTGCTCATGTGTGCCGGTGTTAGTGTCTATTCGGCCCTCCGGACATACGTAACAAGCCCCGCGCTGAAGGTCGCCATCGCCGGAGTGGGAGGACTGGGTCACCTGGCTATCCAATTCGCCCATGCTTTAGGCTGCGAGGTCACGGCGATCTCCTCCTCGCTGGCAAAGAAGGCGCAGGCTCTTGGGTTCGGTGCAGACCACTTCATTGACTCCAATGATAGGGATGGTATGCGACAGGTCGTTTTTAGTTACGATCTGCTGGTCTGCACGGCGAACGATGGGATCAACTGGGAAGCTCTGCTCGGGATATTGAAGAAGAGGGGCAGGTTGGTCCTGGTCGGTTTTCCGGACATAAAACTCAATTCTACCAACCTGGTGGCACACGAGTGTTCGATTACCGGCTCTCTGCTTGGCAATCCTCCAATGATGCGTGAGATGCTCTCGTTCGCACAGCAGCACGGCATCACACCGATGGTCGAACTGATGCCCATGTCGCAAGTAAACGAGGCGCTCCAGAAGGTGAAGCAGAATAAAGCACGTTACCGGATCGTGTTGGTCAACGAGATGGCTGACAGTGAAGTCTGACCAGGCTGGCCAGCCACTCCAACACCGGTATTTCACGCGGCAATTGAGACAGAGGCTTGCGAAAAAGCATGGTAACCTCCCTGTTGTGTCATAGTCTCCAGACCACGACACGGGCTTGACCGAAGGTCTCCTCCCTCCTCCTGCCCCCGGGCGTTCGCCGCAACGGGGGTTTTCCTTTTGTGTCCCTTCGTGTCCATCCTGTTGATAGCTATTTTCTCCTCTTGACTTAATAGCACAAATGTTCTATAATAACATCGGGCACGGCAAGGACTGTACCTTGCCGTGTAGCTCTTTCTTATTCACCGATAACCATTCACCATTCACCATTAACTACCCTATCTTTTCCTTCGTGTTCCTTGGTGCCCTTTGTGTTAAATCTCTTTCCAATCCTCAATGCCCGACCCTCATTCTCCCTTCCCCACTTGGTTCTTCTGTTTTGTTTTTGCAAAACAATTGATATGAATATAGATGAAGGACTCGCTATGGAAAGGGAATTGTTCCTCTTTGTTTTGACAATTATTCTGTGCGCTCTGCGACCTTCGCGAAGCACCCCCATGGGGCAAGAAGCACATCGTCCCGGTGCTCTTCCGGGATATCATCCCGGCGTTCTTTCGGGACATCGTCCCCGCCAGGGGATCCCCGTGGGACGAGGCGTCAATACAAGAGCCCCTGGCCAGGTCGGTATGGAAACCCCAAACTTTTCGCCGCTCCTGTCAAAGACAATACGGAAATCAATTGTCTGATATAAATAAAAGTGCTACACTTGCCCTTATTCAAACGTATATCCCATAGACCTTCACGGAGGGCACTTTGAAACCTACAACGATTATGTACATTGGAGCAGGCATCCTTATTTTGGTATCCTTATGCTTCATGGGATACGGCGGGCTGAATATTGCCGGCTCGTTTGACCCGAATACTGGCAACTCCAGTTGGCTCCCATTGGGTATCGGGCTATTGTGCGTCGGACTGCTGATGGCTGGTGGTGGCGTTTTGTTGATTGTACTTGCCGCTCGCAAAATTAAACAGGAAACCGTGCAGAATGTCACCGTCAAGGTCGACCTGCCTGGCGAGACCAAGATCGAACAGATGAAGTGCCGCTCCTGCGGTGGTGCGTTGACCACCGACAACATCAAACTGGTCAATGGTGCGCCGGTTGTCACCTGTCCATTCTGCAATACGGTTTATCAACTGACCGAAGAACCCAAGTGGTAGATCTGTTTATTTAACAAATTCCCGAAATGGATTTCGTGAAGGAGGTTGTCATGAAAAAACTCCGCCTGCTTGCTTCTTTCGTGCTCATTGTCCTGATGTTCACGATGGTCTCCAGCGTGGCAGCGCAATCGTATTCCTTTAACCTGACCCAGGAAACCGTCAACGTTTACTGGAACAGCGACGGGACGATGGCCCTGGATTACGTTTTTACCTTCGCCAATGACTTGAGCGGCCACGTGATTGACTTTACGGATGTGGGCATGCCGAATGGGAATTTTGACATGGGCACCATCACGGCCGATGTGGGTGGTAATCAGGTGAACATCTCCTCTGATTTCCAGGGCGATGGCCCTTATGGCTTCTCGGTGGATATGGGCGCCTATGCCATCCAGCCGGGCCAGACGGGCAGCGTCCATGTGGTTGTGGGGAAAATTACTCAGGTCCTCCAAAAAGATACCACCGATCCGACCACTTATGCCAGCAGCGATTTCGCCCCCGCTTATTTCACCACCGCGCACGGCAATGAGAACCTGATGGTCATCTTCCACCTGCCGCCGGGCGTGCAATCTCAGGAACCGCGCTACCATGCCACCCAGGGCGGTTGGCCTTGCGCAGACCAGCCCGCCACCGCTTACGATGATCAGAACCGTATCACCTATACCTGGCAGTGTGCCACGGCCGATGGCTCCAAACAGTACACCTTCGGTGCTTCCTTTCCCAAACAGTATGTTCCGGCAGATGCGATTTACACACCCCCTCCGTTCGACATCAGCGGTTTTATCAGTAGTATCGTGAACAACCTGAGCGGCGTCTGCTGTTTTGGCTTTTTCATCCTAATGTTCGTCGGCGCACCGATCCTGAGCGCGGTCAATTCGAAAAAACGCAAACTTGCCTACCTGCCGCCCAAGATTTCCATCGAAGGTCACGGCATCAAGCGCGGCCTCACCGCCGTCGAATCGGGCATTTTGATGGAACAACCGCTCGACAAAATCATGACCATGATATTGTTCGGTGTGGTAAAGAAGAACGCCGCCACGGTCGTGACCCGCGACCCGCTCAAACTCCAACTGGCGAGTCCTCTGCCCGCTGATTTGCGTGATTACGAAACCGATTTCCTGCAGGCATTTGCCAATCCCGATCTGGCAGCCCGCCGCAAGGGCTTGCAGGAGATGACCGTTAAACTGGTCAACAGCCTCTCCGACAAAATGAAAGGCTTCAGCCGCAAGGAAACTATTGCCTACTACCAGAGCATCATGGAGCGCGCCTGGCAGCAGATCGAAGCGGCTGGCACGCCTGATGTCAAGAGCCAGATGTACGAAGAATCCCTCGAATGGACCATGCTGGATAAGAATTACGACGATCGCACCCGCCGCGTCTTCACCGGCCCGATCTTTGTCCCGCTGTGGTGGGGCCGCTATGATCCCAGCTACAGTCCTGCCTCGACCAGTTCGGCCTCTTCCATCTCGAAGACGGTTTCCAGCGGTCGCTCCTCCGCCAGCGTGCCGGGCGCGGCTTTCGCTGCTTCGGTCGTCACTGGCGTCCAGGGTTTCTCCAGCAAGGTTCTCGGAGACGTGAGGTCCTTCACCTCCGGTGTGACCAACCGCACCAACCCCGTCCCGGTCTCGACGAGCAGTGGCGGTCATTCAGGTGGAGGCGGTGGGCATTGCGCCTGCGCCTGCGCCTGTGCCGGTTGTGCCTGCGCCTGCGCTGGTGGCGGAAGATAAAACCTCCTATTTTCGATTGAAGATTGCTGATTTTTTACAGGTGCTGAATGCTGAAAAGGTTGTTTAATCAAAAATCTACAATCCATGACAGCCTCCCCTTTGGGGATCCTCAATCCGGTGTGTATCATTATCGCCGCGAAAACCTCGCCGAGAAGAGCCGGATTCACCTCCGGCTCGATCCCGATGGTCATGGAACGTTGATCGTCAACGCCAACCGCATCCTGCACCTTAACCCGACTGCCGCGCTGATGGCGTACTTCGTCCTGGAAGAGACTTCCGAACAGGACGCCGTGCGTTTGATCCGGCAAAAATATCACGTTGCTGCCGCCCAAGCCCGCGCCGACCTGGGGACCGTCCGCGGCCAGCTCGATGAACTCGTCCGCCCCGACGGAGCCTGCCCGATCCACGAGTTGGGATTGGAAACGGTCATGCCGTTCTCAGCCCGTCCCACCGCTCCCTACCGCCTGGACCTGGCGCTGACCTACCATTGTAACAACGACTGTGCCCACTGCTATAACGTTGAGGGGCGTGATCTTAAAGAACTCTCCACCGGTGACTGGAAGCTCATCCTCGACAAGGCCTGGGAACTGGGCATACCCCACATCATCTTCACCGGCGGCGAACCGACCTTGCGGGCTGACTTGCCTGAACTCGTGGCCCATGCCGAGAAGAATGGACAGATCACCGGCCTGAATACGAATGCCCGCCGCCTGTCGGACCCGCATTATGTTGAGGAACTGGTCGCCGCCGGGCTGGATCACGTTCAGATCACGGTCGAGTCGGGCGACGCTGAAATCCATGACCGCATGGTGGGCGCCAAAGGCGCTTTCCCGCAGACGATCAAAGGGTTGAAGAACGCCCTTGCCAGTCCGCTGTACGTGATGACCAATACCACCATGCTGCGGACGAATGCCCACACCATCCCGGCCACGCTGGACTTCCTGGCCGACGTTGGCGTCCCGACGGTGGGACTCAATGCATTGATCCACTCAGGCCGCGGCTCCGTGGTGGGGACGGGGCTGACCGAGTCCGGGTTGACGCCGCTGCTGGAAGTCGCCCGTCAGAAGACCGAGAGGCGCGGTCAGCGTCTCATCTGGTACACGCCCACGCAATATTGCGGTTTCGACCCAATGGCGCTCGACCTGGGTGTGAAGGGCTGCACGGCTGCGCTCTATAACATGTGCGTTGAGCCCGACGGCGGGGTGCTGCCTTGCCAGTCGTATTATCACCAGCTCGGCAACCTGCTGGTTGACGAATGGGACTCCATCTGGAATCACGACCTGGCAGTCAGGCTGCGTGAACGCCAGGGCCTGCCGGAAAAATGCAGCGGTTGCGCCTTGCTGGCCGAGTGCGGCGGAGGCTGCCCGTTGCAGTTCGAGGAACCGGCTGCGCTGGAGAAAGTTGCGTGAGCACAGGGCAGTGGGTCAAGGAGCTTCGCGCCGAGGTCATGGTCTGTGATACAAACGGGGCCATCCTCGCAATGAATGACGAGGCCGGAGCTCTGTTCGAAGAGGATGGCGGGCTTGGCCTGCTCGGTTCGAACGTGCTGGAATGCCATCCCGAACCCTCCCGCCTCAAACTGGAAGGAATGCTGGAGAAGCAAACCGCCAACGCCTACTTCAACACCGAAAATGGCGAAAAACGTTTCTTCTTCCAGTCTCCCTGGTTCAAAGAAGACCAGTACGCCGGCTTCGTCGAAATCTCTTTTGGAGTGCCGCAAGAAATTCCACATTTCATCCGTGAGGAAACTATGAGCAAAGAAAATGCCTGGATCAAAGAATTCCCTGCCGCAGCCACCATCTGTGACGCGGAGGGCATCATCCTTGAAATGAACGATAAGGCTGCCAAGTACATGGCAAATGACGGCGGGTATGCCCTCATTGGAAAGAACATGTTCGACTGCCACCCCGACCCGGCGCGCGGCAAACTGGAACGCCTGATGGACAGCCGCCAGGTCAATGTATATACCATCGAAAAGAACGGTGTCAAGAAACTCATTTATCAATCCCCCTGGTTCCTCAACGGCGAATATGCCGGTTTCGTCGAACTTTCCTTTGAAATCCCATTCGAAATGCCGCACTTTGTGCGCGGCTGATTGAGAGGAGAATATGTCTAATCCATTCCTTCAGCAAATATCGAAGATCTTCTATGACCTTTGCTGGTCCCGTACAGCCTCAGTATGCCGGGTCGAAAGCGCCTCATTGATTTTCTTTAGCCTTGCGATGGTTGTATTCGGTCTGCTGGGGATCATCCTCGCCAAAGTAAAGGTCAGCCATTTCAAGCTGAAAGGGACCACCGTTCGGACCTTGGGCGCAATTCTTGTGCTGGGTGTGGCCTGCGCTTTCATTCCAAAAATTGGAGTGCTGGTCGAAATTGTTTTGGCTTTGGTGGTTGTGGTGATCGGGCTGCTTCTGGCTGAGAAACCGGCACAGCACAAGCCTTTACCTGCCGAGACACACACTTTCCAGTCCGGTCCGGACGAACCACCCTACCGGTTGCACTTGCGCCTGCTGAAGGACGGTTCCGGTATCCTCATCGTCAATGCTGCCACCGTTTTGCACCTGAATGCCACTGCCGCCGAATTTGCCCATCACATGATAAAAGGCACCTCGCCCGAGGAGACTGCCAGGCAGGTAGCCAAACGTTACCGCATCAGCCAGGCGGAAGCGCAGAAGGATTACGTGGACCTCCGCGACCGCGTCCAGACCCTCATCCATACCCCGGATTTGGACCCCACCACTTTCCTCGACTTTGAACGGGTCGCACCGCACTCTGCGGAGTTGACTGCCCCCCTGCGCCTTGACTGCGCTCTCACCTATCGCCTGCCCGCTGGTGCTGACGCCTCCCTCGCCCCCACCAAGCGTGTGGACCGCGAACTGACCACCGCTGAGTGGCAGACCATCATGGACAAGGCCTGGGCCGTGGGTATCCCGCACCTAACCTTCACCGGCGGCGAACCAACCCTGCGCGAGGACCTGCCCGCTCTCATCGCCCACGCCGAGAAGAACGGCCAGGTCACCGGCCTGCTCTCAGACGGGTTAAAACTAGCCGATAAAGCCTACCTGCAAACTCTCCTGCAGACCGGTCTCGACCACCTGCTGTTCATTCTCGACCCGCAGGACCCGGTCTCCTGGAAGGCTCTGGAAACGGTCATGCCCGAAGACCTGTTTACCACGGTGCATTTCACCGTTACGCCAAAGAACGTCGAGCAGGCCGGCGAGGTGCTGGGAAGACTGGCAAAACTTCAAGTCAAAAGTCTCTCTTTGAGCGCCTCCGACGCCTCCCTGAAAGGTGAAATGCAGAAACTGCGCGACCAGGCTGCCGGTCTCGGCCTGACCCTGCATTGGGACCTGCCCGTCCCATATTCCGCGGAGAACCCGGTGGCGCACGAGACCATCGAGGACGAAGTCCCCTCCGGCGCGGGGAAAGCCTGGCTGTACGTCGAACCGGATGGCGATGTGCTCCCGGCCCAGGGTGAAGCGGATAAGATCCTGGGGAACTTCCTGAGAGATCCTTGGGAGAAAATTTACCACTAACATTGCTTCGGCGGGGCTGAGCCCCGCCGGAATTATATAAATATGTCCCCTGCCATCCGCAAACGCCTTGTACAGATTGGGTTCCTGGTTATTATCCAGGCTGTGGCGTTGTTTACCTCCGCCTGGAAACGGAACTGGTGGAATGCCTGGGCTTATCTCGGTCTGTACCTGGCTCTCCTGGCCTTCAATGCGCTCATCCTGTTGGGAAAACACAAGGATCTGGTGGAGGAACGCTCGCAGGTCGGCGAGGGCGCCAAAAGCTGGGACAAGGTCATCGGCATCATCACTGGCATTGGCGGGTTCGCCTGCCTCATCCTCGCTGGATTGGATGAACGTTTCGGCTGGGCCGGGAGTATCCCGTTTTGGATCCAGGTTGCTGCGTTTGTACTGATGGGATTGACGTATCCGCTGTTTACCTGGGCGATGGTGTCGAACAAATATTTCTCAACCATCGTCCGTATCCAAAAAGACCGCGGCCACACCGTCCAGACCGGCGGGCCGTACCGCTTCGTCCGGCATCCCGGCTACCTCAGTCTGCTGTGTTCATACATCACCCTCCCGATTGCCCTCGGTTCGCTGTGGGCCTGCATCCCGATGGCGCTGCTGGTGGTGAACTTGTTCATCCGCACCGCGCTGGAGGACCGCACCCTGCAAAACGAGTTGGATGGTTATAAGGAATACGCCAGGCGGGTGCGCTACCGGCTTATCCCTGGAATTTGGTAATGATGACTAAGAAGACACTAGACCCGGAAGACATTCGCATTTTCAGCGGCAGTTCGCACCCACAGCTGGCCGCCGATATTGCCGCCTGTTTGAACCTGCCGCTCGAAAAGACGTACGTCAGCCGTTTCAGCAATGACAACCTCTACATCCAGTTGGGTGCCAGTGTGCGTTCGCGCATTGTGTTCATCGTCCAGACGCTTGCGCCTCCCGTCAACGACAACCTGGTGGAACTGCTGATGATGCTGGATATTGCCCGCTCTGCATCTGCCAAGGAAGTCCATGCCATCATCCCCTATTTTTCCTTCGCTCGTTCGGACAAGAAGGACGCCCCGCGTATCTCGATCACGGCCCGCTTGATTGCCGACCTTTTGCGGACTGCCGGTGCCACCCATGTGATGACGATGGTACTTCACTCGCCGCAAACTCACGGCTTCTTTAGCGTCCCCACCGATCCATTGACTAGCCGCCCGGTTTTCAGGCATTACTTCCAGTCGCGCAATCTGTCCGGGACGGTGGTGGTCGCACCCGACATGGGCTCAGCCAAACCGGCTGCCCTGTTTGCCAAAAGCCTGGATCTGCCGGTCGCGGCCGGGAACAAGGAGCGCCTATCAGACACCAAAGTGATCATCAGCGGTTTGGTGGGCCGCCCGGTGCAAGGTTTCCGAAAAGCCATTATTTATGACGATGAGATTGCCACCGGCGGGTCGGTGCTGGAACTCAGCCGCATCCTGATCGAACAAGGCATTCAGGAAATCTGGGTGGTTTGCACACACGGGGTCTTCGTGCATGGCGGGCTGGAGAAACTGGCCGCCTTGCCGCAGATCACCGAAATTATCGCCACCGATACCGTCTACATCCCGCCGGAGAAGCGTCACCCGAAACTGCACCTGCTCTCGGTGGCTCCCATCTTCGCGGATGCCATCCGCCGCAACTATTTGCGCGAATCGATTGGTGACTTGTTTGTCTTCGGAGACGAAAGGTCGGACAACCCTGAATAAAATAGGATCCTTCCATGACCAATCCCCCTGAACTTGCCGTCGCCCGTTTCTCACAGGGTTTTGCCTGAAGCCAGGCCGTGCTAACGGCCTTTGCGTCCGAGTTCGGACTCTCCGATGAATTGGCTTTGAAGATCGCCGCCCCCTTTGGCGGCGGGGTGGCGCGCACCGGTAAAACCTGCGGCGCGGTGAGCGGTGGCTTGATGGCGCTCGGCCTGAAATATGGCTATACTGCACCAGGTGGCAGGGACGCCACGTATGGGATTGCCCGGGAGTTTATGCAACGCTTCGAAGAACGGCATGGCTCGCTCACTTGCCGCGAATTGATTGGGTTTGATATTCTCACACCGGAAGACCGCGAGCGTGCTCAGCAATCTGGCGTGTTCGAGGATATCTGTCCCCGCCTGGTGCACGACGCCGCGGAAGTCGTCCAGGCCATGCTGGCAGAAAAGCCTTAGAGGAATCCCTCCCATCTTCTCAAGGATCGGGGGTTCCGCCGCCCGCTGGAATCCTTCCTAGTCTGTGTAATTATTTGGAAATACCATGAGGCTCAAACCCATCCCCGCCTCCTACTGGGTGCTTCCTGGCCGTTTCCTGGCCGGGGAATATCCCGGACTGCGCTATGATGAGGTTCAAACCCGTCAGCGTCTCACTGCTTTTCTCAACGCCGGGTTCGATACTTTCATTGACTTGACCAACGAGAACGAGCGCCCGCCGTATTTCTCCATGCTGGGGGAAGAAGCCGGGGCCGATGGACGGCTAGTCCGTTACCGGCGTTTTTCCTTCCCTGATTTTCAAGTACCGTCTCACGAGAGGATGGTTGCCGCTTTGGATGCCATCGACGCGGCACTTGCCGAAAATCGCAAAGTGTATCTTCATTGTGTGGGCGGCATTGGCCGCACTGGCATCACTGTCGGCTGCTACCTCATCCGCCACGGAATGAAGCCCTCGGAAGCCTTGCTTCGTTTGGACGAACTATACCAAAACGCGGCACAGAGCCTGATTGCACCCCACTCCCCTGAATCCGAAGAGCAAGTTAATTTCATTTTGAATTGGGAAGAGAATGGATTGGCATAACCGTTTTCTCCAGCAGGCCTCCTGGACGCGTGAGCTGCGGGATTACCTCTTCGAATGTGCCGGGCTTGCCCGTTCACAGCGGGTGCTGGAGGTTGGCTGCGGGACGGGAGCGATCTTATCTGGCCTTGCCACTCCCGCCACCGTTCACGGGTTGGACCTGGAGCCTGCCCGCCTCATCGAGGCGCGGGCACATGTCCCGGCCGCTGCCCTCGTCTGCGGAGATTCACGGTCGCTGCCATATCCTTCCAGCATGTTTGACATTACCTTTTGCCACTTCCTCCTGCTGTGGGTGCGCGACCCATTGCTGGCTCTGCTTGAAATGAAACGAGTCACCCGCCCCGGAGGCGCCGTGATGGCCCTGGCTGAACCGGATTATGACTCCCGCGTGGATAAACCCGCTGCGCTTGCTCCACTCGGACGCTGGCAGGCTGAGTCCCTGCGGAGGCAGGGCGCGGACCCGGGGTTGGGTAGCCGGCTGGCGGATCTGTTCCATCAGGCGGGTATCTGGCCCATCGAAACAGGTACCCTGCGAAGTAGTCCCGGTTCCAGCACGGGGCGAAGTAGTCCCGGTTCCAGCATATCATCCCGGATCTCGAACGGGACGGGGCGAAGTAGTCCCGGCTCTAACATGGGGCGCATGGGCGAGGAGCGCCTACCTGCTTCTGCAGAATGGGACCTGGAATGGGAGGTGCTGGAGTCCGATTTGGCGGGCTGGGTCCCGGCGCAGGAAATTCACAGGATGAAGTTAATGGATGAGCAGGCCTGGGAGAGGGGTGAGCGCGTGCTCCACGTGCCAACGTATTTCGCCTGAGGAAAAGTCTAACTGTCAAATGGTATAATCTCTGCGGAGGCTTTCTTGACTGAATATTCCCCTGAAAATGAAATCCAGCCTGCGCCGGAAGCGGCGCCTGCCAGGCTGGGATGGAAGCAGTTCCTGCGCGAAATTCTGGAGACGGTGGGACTGGCGGTCATCCTTTTCCTGGTGATCAATTTCTTCTCCGCTCGTGTGCGTGTGCTGGGCTCTTCAATGGTTCCCACTCTGAATAATGGCGAATACGTGCTGATCGGCCGCCTGGCTTACAAGTTGGGCGATTACCAGCGCGGCGATATTATCGTTTTCCGTCCGCCGATGTATCCCGATATTCCTTTATGGCAGCGTCTGTTTGGTCTGCCAAACTTCGGCGATCAATACGAAGACTACATCAAACGCATCATTGGCCTGCCCGGCGAGACGGTCAGAATCGCCAACGGGACCGTTTTTATTAACGATGTCGCTTTGAGTGAGTCTTATATCGCTGCCGCCCCGATTTATTATGGCGAATGGACGGTTCCTGAAGGCCAGCTTTTCGTGCTGGGAGACAATCGCAACAACTCGGCAGATTCACATGCGTGGGGTTTCCTGCCGGAAGAAAATATCCTCGGCAAGGCGCTGGTGGTCTACTGGCCTTTTGCTGATTTTATGGTCATTCCGTCGCACCAATCCGTTCTGGCTGCCCCGTAGGGTTCATGCAATCTCTTCAAGGAGTTCTTGACCAGGTCGATTCGTACGAACAGGAGCTCCCCGCCCCACCTCTACCGTTGAACATGCCGGTCGGTGCGGAAATTGCAGCCTGCATTGACCATACCCTGCTCAAACCTGAAGCGACTGCCGGGCAGGTCAAAAGACTATGCGAGGAAGCCCGCCAGTACCATTTTTCTGCAGTCTGTGTTAATCCGGTCTATGCACCGCTGGCACGCGGTCTGCTCAAGGATGCAGGTGTGGGCCTGTGTGTGGTTATTGCCTTCCCGCTCGGTGCGAACCTGCCTGAGGACAAAGTTTATGAGGCGCGCCGCGTGATCGGCAACGGCGCGAATGAAGTGGACATGGTGATCAATATTGGTGCTCTTAAAGGTGAGGCCTACGGTCTGGTTTTGAACGATATCCTGTTCGTAACCCAGGAAGCCCATGAGCGCGGAGCCAGGGTCAAGGTGATCATTGAGACTGCTTTGCTGACCCGCCGTGAGAAGATCCTGGCCTGTTTACTGGCCCAGACCGCCGGGGCGGACTTCGTCAAGACCTCAACCGGATTCGGTCCGGGCGGTGCGACAGTGGAAGATGTGGACCTGATACGTCGCGTAGTCGGTCCCGAAACCGGTGTCAAAGCCGCGGGCGGAATCCGCACCTGCAAGGAAGCGCTGGCAATGATTGCCGCAGGTGCAAACCGCATCGGGTCGAGCGCGGGAGTATCCATCCTGAATGAGTCCCTGAAAGCATCCCAATGAACGACGAACCCCAAGATTCATTCCAATGTACTGAATGCCAGGCCGGAGTGATGCACATCCGGCACATCACCTATTTCACCTGGCTCGACGAAGAACTTGTAACCGTCCCCAACTTCCCAGCCTGGGTATGTGACGTATGTGGACGGCGGGAGTACGACGAGCGAGCTATTTCCTGGCTGGTTGCCATCCTCAACCCGGAGACGGGCAAGGCTTCCGCCTCGAAGCGGAGAGTACGCCCCCCGCTGGAAAAGCGTGACGGAACGCGTCCCATCCGGGAATGATCCCGACAGGGGTTACGAAGGATGCCTGAATCTGATGCTACCCATCGTCTCCTTTCAGCCGACTTTCTCACCCAAAGTTACCGGGTGGTGGGCAAGATGATGATTCCCAGTAATGGTGTGATCGGTATGCTGAACGACAAGACCACTTCTTTCATGGAGGTGATGGATGCCAAGCTGGCGCGCATCCACATGCCGACCAAACTGGTGGGCGAGTACGAGATCATCGATCTGGTTAAAACCAACCTTTTCGCCATCTGCATGACCAATCGCAAGGATACGGGTCCGCTGGCATTAGCGCGCGGTGGCTATCAGAGTCACGTCAAATATACAATTCGGGTCATTACCCAAGTCTACGAACTGGAAGGGTCGCTGGAGTGGACCGGGCGCTTTGACTTTGCCACCATCATGGTGGAGGGCACCCGCGACTTCATCCCGCTCTACAATGCCACGCTGACGGCTGTTCTGATCCCTCAACTGCACATTGAAAGTCCGGCCATCCTTTTCAACCGCCGTCAGGTAGATCTACTAGCGCTGATCCCTGATAAAAAGCAGACATCATCAACTGCTTGACCGGTGCGGGAGGGGATGGTAAAATCCTGCCGCTCTGCCCTTCGAACAAGCCCCCATCGTCTAGTGGACCAGGACGTGGCCCTTTCAAGGCTAAAACTGGAGTTCGAATCTCCACGGGGGCACAGGAACCGCCGCAAGGTGGTTTTTTGTTTAAAATTGGAGTTCCCATTACGATGGAAAAAACAGGAAGTGTTGGGTGGGTTTTGCCCACCAACGCCTCCTGTTTATCATTACCACATCGACACCCAAGGAACCTTACTGATAGTTGCCAATGGTTTGCAAGAAGACTCTGACCACTATCGGATCAAATAGATTTCCGGATTGCTCCTGTATGTAATTACGCGCGGCCTCTTTCGTCCAGGCGGGTCGGTAGGGGCGAGCGGATATCAGCGCATCATACACATCCACCACTGCAAAAATGCGTGCTGAAAGGGGGATTTTTTCGCCGCGCAAGCCATCTGGATAGCCACTGCCATCCCAGCGTTCGTGGTGATAGCAGGGGATATCCAGGGCCGCGGTCAGATGCTTGCTTGGAGAAAGTAATTCATACGCCTGGCGCGGATGACGCTTGGTAATCTCCCATTCCAAAGCATCGAGGGGACCCGGTTTGTTAAGGATGTTTTCCGGAATCACCAGTTTACCAATATCATGCAGAAACGCACCGCGCCGTAGATCGTTCAGGTCTTTTTCGTCTACATGTAAAGCGCTCGCCAATTGTACGGTCCAAAGGACGACGCGCTGAGTATGTTCTTTGTCCTCCCGTCCGCTTAGTTCGAGAGCTTGCGACCAGCTCTCAATCGCGGCATCATAAGCCATGGCCAGTTCGATATTGGTCCGCTGGAGGTCGGTGAAGAGGGATGCACTGTCAATTGCGAGGGCAGTCTGCCCGGCCAGAGTCGCGAGAAATTCGAACCAATCATCGGCAGGTTTCAGGATCGAACGATGATAAATTTCCAA
Organism: uncultured Anaerolineales bacterium; assembly: GCA_903873975.1. GTDB lineage: Bacteria > Chloroflexota > Anaerolineae > Anaerolineales > Villigracilaceae > UBA877. The sequence goes on along the minus strand of CAIQQN010000116.1, from coordinate 402 downwards.
AACTCCCTTCACCTGACCTTTGGCGATCAATGGAACTGCATAGTAGCTGGCAAACTTTTCCCGCGCCAGCCCCGGCGAAAACAGGAATCCTGCCTTTTGGTCATCCAAAGTGGGGATACTCAAAGTACGCCTTTCAAGGGCAGCGGTCCCAGCATAACCTTGACCAATCATTACGGCAGTATGTTGAAAGGTCATCGAGCGAAATCCGTGTCCGGCTGCAAACTCCAACATACGGGTCCGCTCGTTGAGCAACAGAATATTGGCGGCATCCACGCCAAGCTGGCCGGTGATTTGTCGCAGGATGACTGACAAAATGACGTTCAGGTCAAAACTGGATGTAATGGCTGCGTCAATGGAATGCAAAGCAGATAACCGCTTTAAGTGGCGCTTGACCTGTTCAGC
>CAIQQN010000115.1 GCA_903873975.1 uncultured Anaerolineales bacterium | reverse complement strand
GCCTGGGTCATTACTCCGGCGAAGATATGCCTGAAAAAGCCTCCATGATGGCTTGGTCTGATGTATTCCTGACCGTCTATTCCACCATGGTGGTGGAAACCGCCATCCACGACCGCCCGATCGTCAGCGTGACGATTGACACCCCCGGCGGTTGGAACATGAAGGATGTTTATTCCCTGCCGTTGACCGCCGTTGGTGAATGGCCCACGCATTTGCGCTTCCGCCAGGCTGGAGCCGGGCGGGTGGCTGTCAACCAGGGGCAGGTGCGGGAGATTGTGAATTTTTATCTCATGAATCCCGCTGCTGACAGGGACAAGCGTCGCAAGTTCATTGCCGATGAATGTACATTTACTGACGGCAGCGCCGGTAAGCGCACAGGTGAATACATGCTTTCTTTAATCAACGGATTCACGCAGGAGGCCCGGGATGACCACTCCTGAAATTCTCACCATCATTCCCGCTCGTGGTGGCTCGAAGGGCATCCCCCGCAAGAATATCCTTCCTTTCGCCGGGCATCCATTGATTGCCTTCAGCATTGCCGCGGCCTTACAGGCTGAGAAGGTGACGCGCCTCATCGTTTCAACAGACGATGAAGAGATAGCCGAAATCTCACGCCGCTATGGTGCTGAAACGCCCTTCCTGCGTCCTGCCGAACTGGCCGCGGATCGCACCACCGACTTGCCTGTTTTTCAGCAAGCTCTCATGTGGCTGGCTGAAAATGAGCATTACCGGCCCGATATCGTCCTGCATCTGCATGCCACCACTCCTGTGCGCCCGCAAGGCTGCCTGGACCAGGCTGTCCGCCTGCTGCTCGAACAACCGCAGGTTGACTGTGTGCGCAGCGTGGTCGAGGCGGGCCAGAACCCCCACAAGATGTGGTGTATTGACCCGGCTACCGGCCGGATGCTCCCGCTGTTGACCGTCCCGGGGATCGCCGAGCCGTATAACGCCCCGCGGCAGAGCCTCCCGCCGGTCTATTGGCAGACCGGTCATGTCAATGCCATCCGCCCGGCGGTCATCCTGGGAGGTTCGATGACTGGCAGGGTCATCCTGCCCATCGTTATTGACCCCCGCTACCTGGTGGACATCGACACCCCCGCTGACTGGACGCATGCCGAGTGGCTGGTCGACCAAGGCGTGGCGAATATGGTCTGGCCGGAGGAGAAAAAATGACAAAACCCGAAGTGCTTGCCATCATTCCCGCCCGTGGCGGTTCGAAAGGTATCCCGCGCAAGAATATCCGTTTGTTTGCCGGATACCCGCTGATCGCCTACAGCATTGCAGCGGGACTCCAGGCCGAAACAGTGACGCGCGTGTTGGTGACGACCGATGACGAGGAGATTGCGGATGTTGCCCGCCAGTACGGTGCTGAGATTCCCTTCCTGCGCCCCGCCGAACTGGCCGGGGATCTCACCCTTGACTTGCCTGTTTTCCAGCATGCCCTGATGTGGCTGGCCGAAAATGAAAACTACCACCCGGAGGCCATTGTCCACTTGCGCCCGACTACACCCGTCCGCCCGCCGGATCTGGTGGACCGTGCCGTCCACACCCTGCTCGCACGCCCCGCCGCGGACTCGGTGCGCGGCGTCACCCCGGCTCACCAGAATCCGTTCAAAATGTGGCTCCTGGATGGAGAAGATAAACCCATCCGACCATTGACGACAGTCCCTGGAATTGACGAATCGTACAACGCCCCGCGTCAGGTCTTGCCGGCTGCCTATGCTCACACCGGTCTGATTGACGCCATGCGTCCGGATACCATCCTGAAGATGAATTCTATGAGCGGCCATTCCATCCTGCCGGTGCTCTTCGATCTGGCTTATTCCGCTGACCTGGATACCCCCGACGACTGGCAGCTTGCCGAGCAGCGGGTCATGCACGGCGGGCCGGTCATGGTCTGGCCGGGGCATCCGCGCCGGGGCATGCCCGGGAAAATCGAATTGCTCGTCCTGGATTTTGATGGCGTTCTTACCGACAACCGCGTCTGGGTGGACCAGGATGGCCGCGAGATGGTGACTGCCAACCGCAGTGACAGCTTGGGGATCAATCTGCTCCGTCAAGCCGGGGTGGAGACGGTGGTTATCTCAAAGGAGACCAACCCGGTCGTCGCGGCCCGCTGCCGGAAGATGAACGTCGCCTGTATTCAAGGTGAAGATGATAAAGAAACAGCTATCAGGAAAGTGATGATAGATCGCAATATCAATTCGGCTCAAGTTGTCTATATAGGGAATGATGTCAACGATCTACCCTGTTTCCCGTTGGTGGGCTGGGCGGTGGCAGTGGCTGATGCAATGCCCGAAGTGGCGCGCCAGGTCGATTACGTGTTGACCCGGCCCGGAGGTCGCGGTGCGGTGCGTGAACTATGTGACCTTATTCTAAACAACGGTCGCTTCTGAATTACAATTGCGTCCGCCTCTGTCTACCCATTGCTGCAGCAATTACCAAAGAAAAAAACCATGAATTTGGAGGAACAGAATGGCAGAAATTAAGATCGGTAACATGATGGTAGGAGAGGGACATCCCTGCTATGTTGTCGCGGAGATTGGCATCAACCATAATGGGGATGTGGAAATTGCTAAAAAACTTATCGATGTGGCAGTTGCCTCTGGCTGCCAGGCGGTTAAGTTCCAGAAACGCACGATTAAGGTGGTCTACGCGGCCGAGGAACTGGCCTACCCGCGCGAAAGTCCGTTCGGCACCACCAACGGCGACCTCAAATACGCCTTGGAGTTTGGCTTGGAACAATATCGCCAAATCGACTGCCACTGCCGGCAAAAAGGCATTGACTGGTTCGCCTCCTGCTGGGATGAGGCCTCGGTGGATTTCATTGATCAGTTCAGCGTTTCCTGCTACAAGATCGCATCGGCCTCCCTGACTGATGACAACCTCCTGCGCCATACCCGCGCCAAGGGCCACCCGATCCTGCTCTCCACCGGCATGAGCACCCTCGAACAGATCGACCACGCCGTGGAAGTGCTTGGCAAGCAGGACCTGGTTCTCCTGCATACCTGCAGCGCCTACCCGGCGAAGTATGAGGAACTCAACTTGCGCGTCATTCCTATGCTTCGTGAACGCTATGGCATCCCGGTCGGGTATTCCGGGCACGAAACCGGCCTCTCCACCTCCATCGTGACCATCGCCCTGGGTGCTTGTGTGGTGGAACGTCATATCACACTCGATCGTGCCATGTGGGGTTCCGATCAGGCCGCCTCCGTCGAACCGCAGGGCTTCGCGCACATGGTACGCGATATCCGGCTGGTTGAGACTGCCCTGGGTGATGGCGTCAAACGGCTTGGTAAACGTGAAGAGCCCATCATGAAGAAACTCCGCCGCGTGGACACGGTCGGTAGTAAGGAATAGAAGAGGCCTCCATGGCACTGATTGGAATCATGCAGGGACGGCTGGTGCCGCCCACCGAGGACCGCATCCAGTGTTTTCCGCGCCGTAACTGGGCGGATGAGTTTGAATTGGGTGCAAAAGCCGGGATTGACTGCATTGAGTGGATCTACGACTTCTACGGTGCGGATGTCAACCCGGTTGCCACCGATAATGGCATTGCGCAGATGAAGGCTCTGACCAAAAAAACCGGCGTGCAGGTTCTGTCCATTTGCGCCGACTATTTCATGGAACGCCCGCTGGTGCGCGCCACTGCTGGTGAGCTGGCCGAACGCCTGGCAATGATCGAGTGGCTGCTCGGGCGCGGCCACCTGCTGGGGGTCAACCGGATGGTGGTTCCCTTCGTGGATGCTTCCCGCATTGATAGCGAAGCCGAGTTTGACGGCGTCTGCGAGACCCTCAGGCGCATTCTCCCGGTCGCCGAGAAATACGAAATTGAAATCCATCTCGAAACATCCCTGACCCCCGGCCGGTTTGCGGAACTATTGGCGCGGCTTCCGCATCGCTTGCTTAAGGCCAATTACGACTCGGGCAACAGTTCTTCCCTGGGCTACAAACCCCGCGAAGAGTTCGCTGCCTACGGTAAGCGCGTTGGCAGTGTGCACATCAAGGATCGCCTCCTGGGCGGCGGCACCGTCGCTCCCGGTACGGGTGATGCCGACTTCCCGGCGCTGGCCGAGAGCCTGAAAATGGTCGGTTACTCGGGCGACTTTATTCTCCAGGTGGCGCGCGGCGCCAGCGGGGATGAGGTCAATTGGATCCGGCGGAACCGCGAATTCGTGCTGACGACCTTTATCACGAAATAGGAGACATCCATGAAAATCCTGATTACAGGCCTGGGCGGGATCGGTCAACGGCATCTTCGGAATCTGCGGGCGCTGCTGGGAGCCGGGGCGGAAATAAACGCTGTTGACCTGCGCCGTAATATCCCGGTGCTGACCGACCAACTCCAGGTGGAGGCAGGCACAACCCTCGAAGAGAAATATGCCCTGCATATTTACCCGGACCTCGAGCCTGCCCTGGACTGGAAGCCGGACCTCGTCTTCGTCTGCAACCCTACCAGCTTGCATGTCCCGACAGCGCTGCGGGCCGCCCAGGCAGGTTGTGCCCTGTTCATCGAGAAGCCGCTTTCCCATACATTTGAGCAGGTGGATGAATTGATCCGCCTGGTGGAGACCCACAATCTGAAAACGGCGGTCGGCTACCAGATGCGTTTCCATCCCTGCCTGCAACGTCTTTTTGTGCTTTTGCAGGAGAAGAAAGTTGGCCGGATTTTATCTGTGCGGGCCGAGATTGGCGAGTACCTGCCAGGCTGGCATAGCTATGAGGATTACCGCCAGATGTATGCTTCCAGGCAGGATCAGGGGGGAGGCGTGATACTCTCGCAGATCCACGAGATGGATTATCTCTACTGGCTGTTTGGCTTGCCCCGGCGAGTGTACGCCTTGGGAGGTCACCTGAGCAGCCTGGAAGTGGATGTGGAAGATACAGCCGAGATCCTGATGGATTATGAGATGGATGGCCGTTCCGTCCCCGTCAGCCTGCACCAGGACTATCTCCAGCACCCGCCGCGCCGCACCTGCGAGGTCATTGGCGACAAAGGCAAGATTCTGGTCAACCTGGCAGCTCTTAGAGTGGATGTGTTCTATGGTTCAGACGGCCATGCTGAATCTTCCTCCTTTGAAGGTTTCCAACGTAACCAGATGTTTATGGATGAATTGAAGTATTTTTTGGACAGCCTGCGTGGTAGGCCCGTTTCCAGCGTATCATCCCGAATCTCGTACGGGACGGGGCAAGGGACTCCAGGCTCATTGGTCAGCGTGCGTGAGGCGGCACACAGCCTGCGCATGGCGCTGGCCGCGAAAGAGTCGCTGGCGATGGGCAAAGTTGTGGAATTGACGAGGGATGTGGAATGAAGAAAAATTTGTTTGACCTGACCGGCCGCGTGGCCGTCATTACCGGTGGCCTTGGCCTGCTCGGACAGCAGCACGCAGAGGCGATTGCCAGCGCGGGGGGAATCCCGGTGCTGGTGGACATCCGCCTGGACGGTGTTGACCCGCACAGCGCGGTATTTAAAGAGCGCTTTGGGCTGCAGGCGTGCGCCATTAAGACCGACATCACCAAACCAGAGAGTGTCAAAGCCCTGCTGGCGGAAGTGTTGAACCGCTGCGGGCGGGTGGACATTCTCATCAACAATGCGGCCAATAATCCAAAGATGGAAAAGACGGCGGAGGTGGAATTCTCCCGGCTGGAAAATTTCCCACTGAAGCAATGGGAAGCTGACCTGTCGGTGGGTCTGACGGGTGCCTTCCTCTGCTCGCAGATCATTGGCAGTGAAATGGCGAAACGCAAACACGGCGTTATTGTCAATGTGGCCTCTGACCTGGCAGTCATTGCCCCCGACCAGCGCCTATACCGCAAACCCGGCTTATCCCCTGAAAAGCAGCCGGTCAAGCCGGTCACTTACTCTGTTGTGAAGACCGGTTTGATCGGATTAACGCGCTATCTGGCCACCTACTGGGCGGACGATGGCATTCGGGTCAATGCGATTTCGCCGGGCGGCGTCTACAACAACCAGCCGGAGGAGTTCACCCAGCGGCTGGCCAGCTTGATTCCCCTCGGGCGCATGGCGAAGGTTGACGAGTATCAGGCAGCCATCCTGTTCCTCTGTTCGGATGCTTCGTCTTATATGACCGGCACCAACATGGTCATAGACGGCGGACGGAGCTGCTGGTAAAGGCGGATATGATGAATCCATCCACACTAGTAACTGAACTTAAGATACACCAGACAGTTTTGGAGAAAACGGTTGAACAATCGGCGGATATGATAGAGCAGATCACGGAAGCCATCATCCGCTGTTTCCATCAGGGCAACAAGCTTCTGATCTGCGGCAACGGCGGCAGTGCGGCTGATGCCCAGCATGTGGCGGGCGAGTTCGTCAACCGCTTTCGCTTTGACCATGCGGCTTTGCCTGCCCTCGCCCTGACCACTGACACATCCATCCTGACCTGTATCGGCAACGATTCAGCCTTCGAGAATATCTTTTCCCGCCAGGTGGAAGCCCTGGCCAAACCGGGCGACATCCTGGTGGGCATCAGCACCAGCGGATCCCCAAACGTCCTCAAGGCGCTGGATGCTGCCCGGGCGCTTGGCTTGACCACCATTGCCTTTACCGGTGAAAAAGGACGCGAGAAGATGGGCTCGAAATGTGACCTGTGCTTCGTCGTCCCATCCGTTGATACTCCGCGCATCCAGGAATGCCACATTTTTGTCTGGCACGTCATCTGCGGCATTATTGAACGGACGATTTTCCCGCAAAGATGAATGAGGAGAAAATGGTATGAAACATGAAATCAAACTTGGTAACCGGATGGTCGGTGATGGGCATCCCGCTTACATTATTGCTGAAATCGGCATCAACCATAACGGCAGCGTGGAAATTGCCAAGCAGATGATTGATGCGGCAATCCATGCAGGTGTGGATGCAGTAAAATTCCAAAAGCGCACACCCGAGATTTGCACTCCTCCTGATCAGCAGAAACAGATGCGGGATACTCCCTGGGGCTATATCACCTACCTGGAGTATCGCCACAAGGTCGAATTCGGCGAAGCCGAGTACCAGGAGATTGATCGTTACTGCAAGGAAAAAGGCACCACCTGGTTTGCTTCTGTCTGGGACAAACCTTCGGTGGACTTCATCGAGAAGTTTGCTCCCCCGGCCTACAAAATCCCTTCCGCCTCGCTCACGGATCATGACCTGCTGAGGCATGCCCGCAAGACTGGCAGGCCGCTTATTCTTTCCACTGGCATGTCCACCTTGGACGAGATCAAAGCCGCGGTCAAGGTTCTGGGGACGGAAAACCTGGTCATCACACACTGCACCAGTACCTATCCATGCGAGCCGGATGAACTTAACCTGCGCATGATCCAGACTCTCCGCAGGGAATTTGGCTGTCCGGTTGGGTACTCGGGCCATGAGGTCGGCTTGATCCCGCCGGTTGTGGCGGTGGCGATGGGAGCCTGCCTGGTGGAGCGCCACCTGACCCTTGACCGGGCCATGTGGGGCACCGATCAAGCTGCTTCTGTTGAACCGGCTGGTTTTGCCCGCCTGGTCATGTACGTCCATGTTGGCGAGGCTTCCCTGGGTGACGGCGTCAAGCGCGTCTATGAGAGCGAACTGTCCTCGCTCAAGAAACTGCGCCGCGTTGTGACCGATGAGTAGGTTGTTAGGCTCATGGCTGCCTTAAACAGGATTAAAGACGCTATCAAAAAACTTCCCCTGGCGCGTTATTGGCTTTCTCCAATCCAGTCATGGCGGGCAGGACAGTTGAAACGCCGCAAGAAGGCGGAAGCCATGGCGTTCGAGGAATTTGTTGGCAAGGCTTTCTCAAACGTGGTAGATGGAAGCCTGGTCGTTGCCGTTCCGAATTTGGGAGGCCGGTACGAGATCGATTTCCGTTCCCACATTTTGCTCCGCATCCTGCGGAAGAAGCAATACGAACCAGAACTGGTAACCTTTGCCGGGCAATACCTCGATCCAGAGAAAGATGTGCTCGATATCGGGGCCAATATTGGCCTGTTTACGGTCTTTTTCGCGCAACGCCTCAAGGCTTCCCGCAAAGTGTTGGCGATCGAGCCAACCCCGCTCGCCCAACATTACCTCCGCCGCAACATTGAACGCAATGACGTTGGCTCTTCGGTGATCAATTTTGAAGGTCTGGTCACCGAGAGACCCGGTCTTTATGAACTTAACATCATCCCCGGCAAAGAGGAATATTCCAGCCTGGGTAAGATCGTGCACTCTTCCACTGCCGGGCAGGAAACCCGGAAAATTTCGGTGATTGGAGAAACGGTGGATGACCTGGTCGAGCGTTACCACCTGCACCCGGGGTTTATCAAAATGGATACCGAAGGCGCTGAATTGCTCGTGCTGCGCGGTGCCGCAAAGACTCTGCGGAAAGAACATCCGGTTTTATTGCTGGAACTTTCCGACCAGTTGCTTGCATCCCTGGACTGTTCCTCCGAACAGGTGCTTGCGCTCCTTCGAGAATACGGATATCGCCTCATGAATACGGATGAACTGAACGGCGCAATTTCTTCTCCGTTTGAAGGTTCGATTCTGGCTTTGCCTGGAATATTGGAAAAGACGAATTGAAAAATTCGCTTCGTTCTCGTTTTCTTCGTCTGGGTGAACTGACTCGCCTCGTCACCATTGCGCGCAGGGTGGCATCTGCGCCCGGTCCGGCTCTGGATCGGAGGCCCGTTCTCTTTTTCAATGCTTCCACGCGCCTGTCGGGACTCAGCCAGAATGCGGCTTTTTCGCTGCTGGCATCCTGGGCTGTCCGGTTGAGCGGAACTCCGGTTGTCCATTTTGTTTGCCAGGCCGGGATGAGCCACTGCCTGCTCGGCACCGATGAAACCGACCCATCGCACCCGATGCCATGCGGGATGTGCATCCGCCAATCGCGGGCGAACTATACCGGCGCTGAGACGCACTGGTTCACATATCAGCGGGATGAGCAACTTTCCGCCGCACTGAAAGACTTAAACCTCGACGAACTTTTACGCTACGAACATCCTCTGCCGGATGGCTTTGGATATATCCCACTCGGTGTGCTGGTGCTGCCTTCACTCCGTTGGCGGTTGAGATTGCAATCCCTCACCGACGACGAACCTACCCGTTTCCTTTGTCGCGAGTTCATGCTCTCGGCCTGGAATGTGGCGCACAATTTCAATATCATGATGGAGACCATCAAGCCGCAGGAGGTAGTGCTTTTTAACGGCATGCACTTCCCCGAAGCAATTGCCTTCTGGCTGTGCCAGCGGCGCGGGGTGCGCGCTATCACCCACGAGTCGGGTTTCCAGCCTGTCAGCGGCTATTTCGTCGAGGGACAAGCCACCATGTACCCCATCACCATCCCCGATGTGGAACTAACCTCGGAACAGAATTCCCGCCTGGATGCTGACTTGCAGAAACGCTGGCAGGGCGACTTCAGCATGGCAGGCGTCAAGTTCTGGCATGAAATCCACGAGTTGAGCAACTCACTTAAGGAGAAAATTGCTTCCCACCGGCAAACCGTGGCGGTTTTCACCAACGTTGTTTTTGATACCAGCCAGCTGCATGCCAACATGGCCTTTCGGGATATGTTCGACTGGCTGGACACCCTGCTCGAAGTCATCCATGCTCACCCGGAGACACTTTTCATCGTTCGCGCCCACCCGGACGAGGTCCGGCCCGGTAAGGCCAGCCGCGAGAGTGTGGCGATGTGGATGGAGCAGAGCGGCGCGGCAGTCCTTAAGAACGTGGTCTTCATTCCGCCGCAGGAACGCCTCAGTTCGTATGATTTGGTGCGGGCGGCGAAGTTCATTCTCGTCTACAACTCCACCATCAGCCTTGAATCCACTTTGCTGGGCGTCCCGGCGCTGTGCGCGGCGCGCTCCCCGTTCACCGATTACGGGACAGCCTTCTTCGAGCCAGAGCGCGGGTCCTACCTCCAACGGCTGAACGCCTTTCTAACGGCTGGCAGTTTACAGATCCCGGAAGGAGCAGTCCGGAGGACACGCCGGTTTATGTACTACCGGTATTACCGATTCTCCCTGCCTTTCGGCGAGTTTGTCGAACCAACGCAACCGACTGGTTATGTCCGCCTGAAGAAGTTTTCGCTCCTTGAATTGGAGCAGTCACCCACCCTGCGCACCCTGCTGGATGGACTCTTGCGCGGCAAGCGGTTTGAACTGGATGTCTAGCTGCTCGCTGGAATGGAACTGGCAGTTGCGGCAGCGTTCTATTATCTGCACAGGACGGAGATGCTCAAAAAGCCCGCACCGCGCGAGGTCGAGCCAATTCGGTATAATGAGTGACCTATGACCAGACTCGTCGCCCTCGTCCCCATGCGCCACCACAGTCAGCGCGTTCCCGGCAAGAATTTTCGTCCGCTGGCGGGCAAGCCGCTCTACCAGCACATCATCGAAACATTGCTGGCTGTGCCCGAAATCAACGAAATCCTGGTGGACACCGACTCCCAGCCGGTGATGGATGGCCTGGGTCGCGATTTCCCATCAGTCAGGGTCATCAACCGTCCCGGGTACCTGCGCGCCGATACCATCTCGATGAACGAGATTTTGCTGTATGACACCTCCCAGGTGGAAGCGGATTTCTATCTGCAGACCCACAGCACCAACCCGCTGCTCAAACCCGCCACCGTCGCGCGTGCCATCCAGGCCTTCCTGTCTGATTTCCCGGTCCACGATTCGCTCTTCTCGGTGACGCCCCTCCAGACCCGCCTGTACGACCAGAACGGCCATGCCCTCAACCACGATCCAAATATCCTGATCCAGACTCAGGATTTACCGCCGGTCTACGAAGAGAATTCGTGCTTGTATATCTTCACCCGCGAAAACCTGTCCCGGCGGTACAACCGTCTTGGCGAAAGGCCAATGCTGTTCGAGATGGAGGCGGCTGAAGCCTGGGACATTGACGAAGAACTTGATTTCGCCATCACTGATTTTTTGATGAAACAGCGCACAAAATAATCTCATCCCCCTAAAACTGCCTATGCCAACCATTCTTTTCTCTGCCCCTTACATGCTCTCGTGCCTCGACCGTTTCCGCCCGGTGCTGGAACGCTACGGGCTGGACCTGATCACGCCGGAGGTCCACGAACGCCTCGAAGAAGCCGACCTGCTGAAATATGCCGGTCAGTTCGATGGCGCCCTCTGTGGCGACGACTTCTACAGCGCCCGCGTCCTCTCGGCCTGTGTACCGCGTCTGAAAGTCATCTCCAAGTGGGGAACCGGGATTGACTCGATTGACTCTGCTGCCTGCCAGCGCCTGGGTGTGAAACTCTGCCGCACGCCCAATGCGTTTACCCTGCCCGTTGCTGATTCGGTGATGGGCTACCTGCTGGCCTTTGCCCGCTGCCAGCCCTGGATGGACCGGGGCATGAAAGCTGGCGTGTGGAAGAAATTTCCCGGCAAGGCCCTGCACGAGTGCACCCTCGGCGTAATTGGTGTGGGGACGATCGGCAAGACCGTCATCCGCCGGGCGCGTGCGTTTGGGATGAAGCTCCTGGGCAACGATATCGTCGCGATCGACCACGTTTTCATTGCCGAAACCGGCCTGGAAATGACAACGCTGGACGACCTGCTTGCGCGCGCCGACTTTGTTTCTCTGAACTGTGACCTGAACCCGACCAGCCGCAATCTGATCAATGCCCGGGCATTGGGCTTGATGCGCTCGAATGCGATCCTGGTCAACACCGCCCGCGGTCCCATCGTGGACGAGAAGGCGCTGGCGGAGGTGTTGAAAATGGGAACGATTGGCGGCGCAGCCCTGGATGTGTTTGAAGCCGAACCGCTACCTGCCGATAGCCCCCTCAAACAATTGGATAACGTTATGCTGGCTCCGCATAATGCCAATTCCAGCCCCGCTGCCTGGGAGCGGGTGAATTGGAACACGATTAAGAATCTGGTTGAAGGCCTTGGGATGACATTCCAAGGCGTGGAATAGGATTAACTATGTCAGAAACCAAAACTGTCTTGATCACCGGTGCGGCAGGCGGCATCGGGCGCGCCACCGTGCATCTCTTTGCCCAAAACGGCTGGGGCGTTATCGGCGTGGATCGCCTCCCCTTCGACGAAGATTTTCCGGAAGGCGGCCTGTTCATTCAGGCCGATAATGCTGACCCGCTTGAGATCCAACGCGTCTACACGGAAACGGGTTCTTTCACCGACCGGCTGGAGGCGCTGGTTAACAACGCTGCCTGGCAGGTTGCCAAGCCCCTGGTCGAAACCAGCGTGGAAGAATGGGATGGGGTGATGGCGACCAACCTGCGGGCGGCTTTCCTGCATGCCAAGATGGCTTATCCGTTCTTCAAGGCCGCCGGCAGCGGAGCGATTGTCAATGTCTCCTCCGTCCATGCTGTACAGACCTCTGCCAACATTGCTGCTTATGCCGCCAGCAAGGGTGGCTTGCTGGCGCTTACGCGGGCTATGGCGATTGAATTTGCCCGGGACGAGATCCGCGTCAACGCCATCCTGCCCGGCGCGGTGGACACTCCCATGCTGCGGGCCGGTCTTGGACGCGGTCACATGGCAGGTGAAGACATTCATACCCGCCTTGAAAACCTGGCCCGCAAAACTGTTAACGGGCGCATTGGCCAGCCGGCTGAAATCGCCCACGTCATCTATTTCCTGGCTGATAACACCCAGTCCTCATTTATGACCGGCCAGGCCATCATCGTGGACGGCGGCGCGACGGCCAGGTTGAGTACGGAGTAAAGAGAAACGAGAGTGAGCGTGAAGCAAACCATTAAACAAATCGTCCCTTCCCCGGCCTGGGATATCCTGCGCAAGACCTACAGTGGCTTGATGCACCTGCCTGACCTGCCGGGTGTTTACTTGCATCCCTGGCGGCGCGAGAGCATGAAGCGTCTCGCCGAGTTGAAAGGTATTCATAAAGGCAAACGCGCCTTTATCATAGGGAATGGCCCCAGCCTGAAGCAGACCGATTTGGGTAAACTCAAGGACGAATTCACATTTGGCTTGAACCGTATTTACCTGATGTTCCCGGAACTGGGATTTGTTACCACGTATTTTGTCGCGGTCAATGACCTGGTCATCGAACAATGCACCGCGGACATCTCCGCATTGTCCATGCCGAAGTTCCTGTCATGGCGCTCGCACCGCTTTTTCCCGGCCGGTTCACCTCCTGCCACTTTCCTTTATACCACTTACGATAACCCTGCCTTTGCCCGTGATGTCCGTCACCGGGTGTGGGAAAGTGCGACTGTCACCTACGTTGCCCTCCAACTGGCCTTTCACATGGGCTTCGAGCAGGTTATCCTGGTCGGTGTGGACCATAATTCCAATGTGCCGGGCAAAGCCAATGCCACGATTGTTTCGCAAGGGGATGATCCCAACCACTTTCATCCCGGTTACTTTGGAAAAGGCTTCCGCTGGCAACTCCCTGACTTTGAAACCTCTGAGATCGGTTATCGGCTGGCCCGTCAAGCTTACGAGGCGGCGGGCCGCCAGGTTCTGGATGCAACCATCGGCGGAAAACTGACCATCTTCCCCAAAGTTGACTATCCGTCTCTCTTCGAATAGCATGTCTGACCTTCCCCTATTTTCCATTGTTACTCCCTCTTACAACCAGGGACGCTTCCTGGAAGCCACCCTGCGTTCGGTGCTGGAACAGGATTATCCCAACATAGAATATCTGGTTGTGGACGGGGCTTCCACCGACGACAGCGTGGATATCATCCGCCGTTACGCGGACCGTTTGACCTGGTGGGTGTCCGAGAAGGATGCCGGTCAATCCGAGGCGATCAACAAGGGCTTGCGCCGGGTGCGCGGCGAATTCGTCGGCTGGCTGAACTCCGATGATGTCTACCTGCCCGGGGCGGTGTCTGCTGCGATGGCCGCGTTCCGGTCCAGCCCCGCTGCCGCTGTTGTCTATGGCGATGCCCTGGCAATCGACGCGGATGGCAGGTCATTCAACTTGATGCACCTCCGCCAGTACTCGCTGGTGGACCTGATGGCGTTTAACATCATCTGCCAGCCGGCAGCTTTCATACGCCGCTCTGTTTTGGAACAGATGGGATACCTCCACCCGGCCTACCAACTTCTGATGGACAACCTTCTTTGGATGAACATGGCGCGTGTTGCCCCGCTGGTCTACGTGCCGCAGACCTGGGCCGCGGCACGTTACCACGAACAGGCCAAGAACCGCACCCGTGGCGCAGCTTATGGAAGGGAAGCCAGAGTACTGATTGATGATCTGAAATCCCGGCCGGAATTTGTAGAAATTATTGCTGCCAACGAAAAACAGATCATGGCGGGCGTAAACCGGTTCGATGCCTTCTACCTGACCGACGCCGGTCAGCCGGGCGGCGCCTTGCGCGCTTACGGACGCGCCTTCCGCCTGCATCCGCTGACCGCCCTCGGTGATTGGAAGCACATCCTGCTGGCCTTCTTCTCCCTGCTGGGGCTGCAAAAAGTGCGCTCCCTGTACGACCGTCTGCGCACCCACCGTTTGAAATTAGACAAGTAGACGATGCCGCGCCGCAATTGGATTTCCTGGTTGTTCGCCGCTTTACCGGCATCTTTGGGGATTTTTGGGATCATCCTGGCTATGCTTCCCTATGGGATCTTGAAGCCTTTTACCGATTCGCTCACGTCGGATGGCAATTTCAATTCCCTGAAACCATGGAATGCTGAAGTATTCAAAGTGATCTTCGGCCTGGGCGGTCTGGTATTTCTCGGCCTGGCAGTGATCACCAGTCTGCGGCGTTGGAAACTCTTCGGACTTTTCTTCAAACAGTTCTGGGCGGATGCCGGGACCTTTTTTGCCAGCCTGCGCCCGCGCAAGGATGAACTCGGTTTTCTGGCGGTTGTGCTGGTCATCATGGTTCTGGCGGTTATTTACCGGCTGCAATACATCACCTCGTCTTTGCACCACGACGAAGCTTACACTTACGTGGCCTTTGCCCATTCTCTATTTGCTGCCGCCACTGATTATCACCTGCCGAACAACCACGTTTTTCATTCCATCTTGGTCTATCTAACAACGCACATTTTCGGAATCCAACCCTGGGTGGTGCGCCTGCCGGCTTTCACGGCTGGTGTGTTGCTTGTCCCGGCGGTGTATTGGCTTGCCAAACGTCTCTATGATCGTTGGACGGCTCTCGGCGCAGCCCTGCTGGTGGCCTGGTTCCCGATCTTGATTAATTATTCCACCAATGCACGCGGCTACACCCTCGTGGCGCTCTTTACCCTGCTGACATTGATTCTAGGCAGTATGGTCCGCAAACAAAAAAACCTTTTTGCCTGGGTGCTGATCAGTCTGTTCTCTGCCCTGGGCCTTTATACTTTGCCGGTCATGCTGTTCCCTTTCGGGATATTGTTCGTCTGGTTGTTTTTGGGAAACCTGGGCGAAGGTCCCGGCCCGTACCGCTCGAAGCTGGATTTTCTCCGGTATTGGGCGGCAGCCGGATTTGGTGCGGCCGTCCTGACGATGTTGTTCTACACACCAGTCCTGATATTCACTGGCCCTGAAAAGATTTTTGCGAACGGGTTCGTTGCCCCGCTTCCCTGGTCTGATTTGCTGGAGACTCTTTCCCATCGTTTCGCCGAGACCTGGGCCGAGTGGACGTCTGGTGTCCCGCTTTACATGATAATAATCCTCGCCGCAGGCTGGACCCTGAGCCTGGTTTTCCATCGGCGGCTTTCCACCACCCGCCTCCCGCTGCAATTGGCAGCCTTGTTATGGATTCCTGCCTTGATCATCATCCAACGACCGAATGCCTGGGCCAAGGTGTGGTTGTTCCTTTTGCCGTTGATGCTGTTATGGGCCGCCGCTGGGAGCGTTGGCCTGTTGGAAAAAGTCCGGCCAAAGTTCTTGCGCGGCCTGCCGCTGGAGGTGATTTTGGTTGGGCTGGCCCTGCTGGTTGGAATCCAGCACGCTGCCTGGCTGGCACCGCAGCTTCCCCAGCTTTGGGCTGGACGCGGCGACGAGGAAAAGGCAGTCCTGTTTGTTCAGAGCCAATTGCAGGACGATGATCTGATTATCGTCGCCCCACCTGACGATGCTGCGGTGTGGTACTATTCTGAACTGCACGGTATTCTGAATATTCACTTCGACACACTCATGACTTTCAACCGCCTCCTGGTCCTGGTGGACCCGGTTGAGGGACAGACTCCCGCTTCGGTGATCGCGGAGCGCGGCCCCGATCCGGCGCTGGTGGATGTCGGATCCTGCCACCTGCTGGAAACTTTCAACAAGATCCAGGTGTTTGAATGCCCGCCCAGGTAGGAGACGAGTTATGAAAAAGCTTTTCCTCAAATATGTTGTTTTTCGTGAGCGCCCGTGGGTGTGGAAGGTCTTCCTGGCGCTGGCGCTCCTGGCGGCTTTTGGACTGCGCATGGTCAACCTGACCAACCCTCCACTGGATTTTGCTCCCACTCGTCAGCTGTTTTCTGCTCTCAAAGCGCGCGGCATGTATTATCAGTATGTCACCGATGCACCGGCTGGGGAACGCCAACTGGCGATCTCGCTGGGCGATGTGGGCACGGTGGAGCCGCCTGTGCTTGAAACCCTTGTCTCCCAGACCTATCGCCTGACCGGTGAGCACCTTTGGGTTGCGCGCATTTACTCATCGCTGTTCTGGGTATTGGGCGGGCTGGGGCTTTTCCTGCTCATCCAGGAACTTGCCTCCAACAGCGCGGCCATGATCGGGACCTTGTTTTATCTTTTTGTTCCATTCGGGGTCATCGCCAGCCGTGCTTTCATGCCGGACCCGTTGATGTTGGCGCTCATCGCGTTTGCGCTCTGGGCACTTTTCCGCTGGCAGAATACTGCCAGGTGGAAATGGGCGATCCTCTTTGGCCTTTTTGCTGGAGCGGCGCTTTTTGTTAAAAACCTGTCTGCTTTCATTATCGTGGGTGGATTCGCAGGAGTTATCCTCGGAGTCAGAGGGCTGAAGCATTCGATCCGCGACCCGCAGGCCTGGGTGATGGCGTTACTGCTTGTTTTACCGGCAGGGATTTACATGCTCTACGGGATGGTAAAGCTGAACATGGCAGGACAATTTGCCCTGCGCTTCTTTCCGAAAATGTGGATTGACCCGGCTTTTTATTTTCGCTGGGCTTACACAGTTAACTGGAATATTGGTTGGGGGCCCACCCTGCTGGCTGCTCTCAGCGTTTTCCTGGCTGATCCAAAGCGTGAGCGTCCTTTGCTCATCGGGCTGTGGATCGGGTACTTCGTCTTCGGCATGACCTTCTCCTATCATTTTTACACGCATGACTATTACCAATTGTCATTCATCCCTGTTGTCGCTGTCTCGATGGCTCCCGCCCTCCGGCTGTTTCTTGAACGCTTCTTCGAACGAAGTCCGGGTCTTTTCCCGCGCCTGGTGCTGGTGGGTATTGTTCTGGCAGGTATTGTTGTGCCATCCTGGTATGCACGCGACCAGATCGTCAATTCAGATTATCGAAACGAGCCTTCATTTTGGGCTGAGATTGGCGATAAGCTCGGGCATAACGCCTCGGTCATCGGTCTGACCCAGGATTATGGTTACCGTTTGGCTTACTGGGGCTGGCAAGGTTCCGCGGCCTGGTTTACCAGCGCCGATATTGGTGTTCGTTACCTGGCCGGGCAGGATATAGACCTGATGAAGAAATTCACTGAAGATACTGCCGGGAAGCAGTATTTCCTGGTCACAATGTATGGGGAGCTTGATAACCAGCCAGTGATCGAGGATCTGCTTTATACCCACTATCCCATCTTTGCCCAGACAGACGAGTATGTTATTTTTAACCTCCAGCACCCATTAAACCAGCCGTGAGCATCTATGGAAGATAAAGTTTCACAAAAACTATTTTCAAAACCCTGGTTGACGACTGCCCTGGTGGCTGTGTTGTTCATCGCCGCACTGGGCATCCGCCTGTATGATCTGACCGACCTGCCAAATGATTTCTACATGGTACGCCAGTACCGGTCGCTGTTGATTGCACGCGGGATGTACTACACCCATCTGCCGACCGCCCCGCAATGGCAGCGCGACCGGGCTATTGCCCAATGGAAAGGGGAGGGATTGATTGAGCCGCCCATCATGGAGAGTCTGGCGGCCCTCACATACCACATCATTGGTGAACACATCTGGGTGGGCCGGGTTTACGCCTCCCTGTTCTGGCTGGCAGGCGGGCTTGCCATCTGGCTGATGGCAAAAGAACTCTCCATGCGGGAGGGCGGCATCATCGCCCTGGCATATTTCTTTTTTCTTCCATTCGGGGTGACAGCCAGCCGGGCGTTCATGCCCGACTCGCTGATGACCGCTCTACTTGTCTGGTCGTTATGGGCGCTCTACCGCTGGGAGACGCGCCACACCTGGAAAACTGCCGTTCTGGCCGGAATATTGACCGGGGCTGCCATCCTGGTCAAATCGGTGGCAGTATTTCCTCTGCTCGGGGCCGCTGCAGGGCTGGTACTCAGCCGGGGAGCAGTGAAACGGTTTCTGGCGGATAAACAGACCTGGGTGGTGGCCGGGATTACGGCCATCCCAACAGTCATCTTCTATATTTACGGCTTGTTCATTGTTGGGACATTGCAGGGGCAATTTGCTCTCCGCTTTTTACCGGCTCTTTTGAAAGACCCTTCGTTTTATGGCCGCTGGCTGTTTATAGCGGCCGGGATAGTCAGTTTTGCAGCCATGTTCCTCTCCCTTGCGGGTATTCTGTTGTTCCGCGAGAATAAACCGCGCTTAATGATTATTGGGGCCTGGTTTGGCTATATCGTCTTTGGGTTTGCTTTCTCTTACTACTTCATCACGCACGAGTATTACCACTTGTCGCTCATCCCGATTGTCGCCATTGGCTTGATCCCTGTAGCAGACCTTCTGGTCCGGCAGGTTGCCCAGCAGAAAGGCTGGCTGTGGCGCGCCATGTTCGCCGGGCTGCTGCTTTTTGGTGTCGCAATGAAAATGTGGGAATCCCGCAATACCATGGTGACTAATCAGTATCGCAACGAAGTCCCTTACTGGCAGGACCTCGGCAAACGCATAGGTACTGAAAAGAATATTATCGAACTCTCCGGCGATTATGGCTACCGCCTGGCCTATTTCGGTTGGGTCAGCGGCGCACAGTGGTCAACGAATGCCGACGAAGCTTTACGCGCTCTGGCCGGGCAAGCCCAGCCTGATTTTGCCACCACTTTTACTGGGCAGATTGCCGGAAAAGACTTGTTCGTAATAACTTCCCCCCCGGAATGGGAGAACCAGCCCGAGCTGCGCGAATATCTCACTGCCTATTATCCGCTGATCGATCAAGGCGACGGCTATTGGATTTTCGACCTTCGACCATAAACCCTATGACTTCATCTGACCTTCCTCTCGTTTCCATCATTACCCCTTCCTATAACCAGGCGGCTTTTCTGGAATCCACTATCCGCTCTGTATTGGAGCAGGATTACCCCAACCTCGAATACATCCTCGTGGATGGCGGTTCCACCGACGGCAGCGTGGACATCCTCCATCGCTACGCGGACCGGTTGGCCTGGTGGGTCTCTGAGAAAGACGCTGGTCAGACCGACGCCATCAATAAGGGCTTTGCCCGGGCTAAAGGGGACATTCTGGCCTGGCTCAATTCGGACGATACTTACGAGCCGCATGCGGTTGCCGAGGCGGTTGAGTTCTTGCGCAGCCATCCCGAGGTCGGGATGGTGTACGGCGATGCCAATTTCATTAACGAGAGCGGGCGCGTCATTGGTCGCTTCTCTGCTGCTCAAACTGACTACCAACGCCTTCAGTGCGGCTACGTCCATATTCCGCAGCAGGCCTCCTTCTGGCGCGCCAGCCTGTGGCGCAAGGTCGGTCCGCTCGACCCGTCATTCTACTTTGCCATGGATTATGACCTCTGGGTGCGGCTGGCGCGGGTCAGCAAACTGTACTATCATCCGCGCCTGTGGGCGAATTTCCGCCTGCATAACCAGGGGAAGACCTTGGCGGCCGACGACCGCTGCTGGCCGGAGATGCTCAGGGTGCATTATCGGGATGGCGGTTCGTGGTTGGGGATCCTGCCGGCCAAGTATCTGATCCGCAAGGTCGTCGCGCCGCTGATTAATGCCCGCCGGCGGTTCATGCTGCGAGGGGGGTAGAAGGTTCTCTGCACTGTTAAAAAGTTCGGCAGGCAGGTTTGGTTGCGGCGGTTGGCCGCGCTATGATAAAATACCCCCGCTCCTAAAAGGATGACACTCTGCATTATGGGCAATTTTTCAAGATCATCTCAAACCACCATCTTTGATAGTTCCAAGCAGAAAAATGCGGCCATTGAAGAGCTCCGCTCTATTTTCCGCTACCATGACTTGTTATTCCAGTTAATTCGTCGTGATTTGGTAACGCGCTATAAGCGTTCTTTCTTGGGAATCCTATGGACAATGCTCAATCCGTTGGGTACGATGATAATTCTGTCCATAGTTTTTTCCCACTTGTTTAATATGCGCGGCACCTATCCCGCCTACATTATTACAAACCTGATCGCGTGGAATTTCTTTGCCCAGACCACCTCTGCAGCATTGAATTCCATGCTGTGGGGCAGCAGCTTGTTTCAGCGGATTTATTTACCCCGCACATCCTTTGTTGTTTCCACCATTGGTACGGGGCTCGTGAACACACTTCTTGCTCTGGTGCCGCTCATCGCTATTTTCTTGGTCACCCGGGTGGCACTTCATGCCACCATTTTTCTTTTGCCGGTTTCTCTGCTTCTCTTGGCAGCCTTTGCACTGGGGGTTAGTTTGATCATTTCGACTTTTGTCGCATTTTTCCCGGACGTTGCCGAAATGTATCCAATCCTCCTGACGGCCTGGATGTATTTGACCCCCATTATCTATCCAGAAGATCTCTTGAAGAATGTCTTGGGCGGTTGGTTATTGCGCCTCAACCCGCTTTTCCCGGTGATCAGGGTGGTTAGATTGGTAATCTATGATGGCACGATCCCTACTTTGGAACAGTGGGGCCTTGCCGCCGGGATTGCCTTGGGAACGTTATTGTTCGGCTGGATATTCTTTACACAAGAATCGAAGACTTTTGCATACCATGTCTGATATTCCATTCACCGAGCCACAAAACGACACCGCGATTTTCTTGAGCGGCGTCTCTGTCCGCTACCGTTTGCCTAATGAAAAGGTGGCCTCCCTGAAAGAGTATATGATTCGATTGGTTCAGGGTAAAGTTCGCTTTAACTCCTTTATGGCATTGAATGATGTTAACCTGGTTGTAAAAAAAGGGGAAATATTTGGAATTCTGGGGCGGAATGGCGCAGGGAAATCAACACTTTTAAAAGTGATTTCGCGCGTCCTAGTCCCGACCCGGGGAAGAGTCTGGATTAGTGGGATGGTCTCTCCCTTGCTCGAACTGGGAGCCGGCTTCCATCCTGAATTGACCGGGATGGAGAATATCCATCTTAATGCCACGCTGCTTGGTCACAGCCGCAAAGAGATCACAGAAAAGATCCCGGAGATCCTTGAGTTCGCCGAGATCGGAGATTTTATTGAAGCTCCTTTACGCACTTATTCATCCGGTATGTTTGCCCGGCTGGGTTTTTCAGTGGCGACTGCCTGGCGACCGGACATTCTGATCCTGGATGAGGTGCTATCCGTGGGCGACGCTGCATTTGCATTGAAATGCGCCGACCGGATGAAGGCTTTCCGTGAAAGCGGTGCCACGGTGCTGTTGGTCTCTCATTCGGTCACTACTATTCAATCCCTTTGCCAACGGGCACTCTTACTCGAGCATGGATATGTCGTGGAAATAGGCTCAGCAAAAGAAGTCAGTGAAAAGTATTCCAACCTGATGCTTGGAAAATGATCTCGTCAGGGGGATGATAAAGTAGTTGAGCATCTGGAATCACCTTCCACTCCCCCGGGCGCTCTTGTGAAAAGAAAACTCATCAGCTATCTCTCGGCACGCTCACCTGACCGGGGATGGATCAGTGGCTTGCCCCCAAGACTTTGTGATAGACAGCTAACGTGGCGGCATTGATCCTGTCTTTAGAGAATCGCTCTAACACTCGCTGCCGTCCGGCATTTCCCATCTTACTCCGCAGATCTGCATCAAGCACTAAAATAGCAAGCGCATCCGCAAGGGCTTCTGCATTTCCAGGCGGAACCAGCAAGCCGTTCTCACCTTGGACGACAACTTCCCGGCATCCGGGTATATCGCTTGCAACAATCGGCCGCCCGCTTGCCGCTGCTTCGAGCAGGGAGGTGGGTACGCCCTCTCCATAGGAGGAGGGCAGGGTGACAATGTGACAGCGGGCGTACACGCTTTTCATATCCGCCTGCCATCCCCACCACTCGACTGCGCCCTCCTCTACCCACCGGTGCAGAGTTGGTTCATCCACTGTGCCCGGGTTGCCTTCATCGGGTTTTCCCACCAGTGCCAGGCGGGCTTGAGCCTTCTTTTTTAGCAGGGGGGAGGCTTCCACCAGGACGCCAACGCCTTTGTCCCACAACATTCGCGCTGGCAGCACCACCACCGGCACCCCGGCGGGCTCCAGGAGTGGCACAAAGGTATCCACGTCCACCCCCACCCCTTCGATTAACCAGGTACGCTCCGGAGAGGTTAATCTTTTGGAGAGGAAGTATTCCCGATCGGCAGGGTTTTCAAAGATCGTGGCACAGTTCGGATGCCTGCTTGCGAGCCAGTAGAGACCCTGCATCATCTGGCGTACAACGCGCGTCTTTGCATCCTGCCGGATGAACATGGTTCCCAAGCCGGTAATGTTATTGATTACGCCGGGAACCCGGCTGAGAATCGCTGCCAGTGAACCGTACGTCACCGCTTTGGCAGTGCAGTGGTGCACCAGGGCGGGCTTCTCCTGGTGATAAATTTGTAACAATTGTAAAGCCGAACGGAGTTCCTTCCAGGGTACCAGCGTTTGACGCCCCACCCTCCATTCGACCCATCGCAGCCCCTTTTCCTGCAGCGCACGGGTGTATTCGCCGGCCGGCGAGACCAGCACAACTTCAAGGCCTTGCTCGACGAGGTAAAGAGCCAGGGAAAGCCGGAAGTTATAGAGATACCAATCCGTGTTTGCGACCAGGAGGATGCGTTTCATATCGACCATTATAGGCGATCTATTCTATCAAAAAGCCAGGCGATCCGGTCGGGTGGTATGGAGTTGAGCCGGCGCGGATCAACGACGGTTCGTGCCGGTCAGCTCTGCGTATAGAGCGAGCAGGCGCTGGCGCATGAGCTGCCAGTCATAAGTGGCCTCGTAAGCCCGGCGCCCGTTTTCACCCAGGCGCAG
>CAIQQN010000114.1 GCA_903873975.1 uncultured Anaerolineales bacterium | reverse complement strand
CTCAGCGTTAAGAACATCTCGCAGGTGACACGCGCCCTCGAAGCAGTCTCTGCCAGCAAGGTCCGCAAGGCGATGGCGGCGGTCTCTGCGACGCGCGCTTACGCTTCCAAGGCCTGGCAGGTGCTTACGCATATCGCCAGGCAGCCGGGGCGGGAGATCCTGCATCCGCTTTTGACGCGCAGGTCCCAGGTCCGGAATGTGCTTGTGCTGGTTGTCAGCGGTGACCGGGGGCTGGCAGGCGCTTACAACACCAATGTCATCCGTTACGTCACCCAGCGTTTCGGTGCTTCCGAGATCCCGGTGCGTTACATTGCCGTCGGGCGCAAAGGACGCGACATGCTCATGCGGCGGCGCAAGCAGGTGATCGCAGAGTTCAGCAACCTGCCGGCCGCACCCTCTTTTGCGGATGTCTCGGCCATCGGGCGCATGGCGGTGGATGAGTTTCTCAAGGGCGAAGCGGACGAGGTTTATCTGATCTACACCAATTTCGTCAACATGGCCAGGCAGGAGACGGTCGTAAAAAAACTGTTACCGTTGGAAGTGAAAGATGAGACGGGGCGGGTGGAAGCCTACGAACAAAAACATCTGACGTCTGCTTATATTTATGAACCAGCCGAAAGCGAAATCATGGATGAGATCGTGCCGCGCTTCACGGCTTTGCAGGTCTATCAGGCGATCCTGGAGTCGCTGGCGTCGGAGCATGCCGCCCGCATGGTGGCCATGCGCAACGCCACGGACAATGCCCTCGAACTGGTGGACGGATTGCAACTGCAGTATAACAAGGCCCGTCAGCAAACGATCACCAATGATCTCCTGGATATCGCCGGCGGTGCGGAAGCACTGGCCAAGGCGATGCAAGGGTAACGTGTCAACGTGATAACGCGAAAATGGATTAATACCAAAAGGATTTTTACCGGAGGAAGCAAATGGCGAAAGCAACTGGACGTGTGATCCAGATTCAAGGCAGTGTTGTGGATGTGGAGTTCCCCGAAGGCGAACTCCCGGATATGTTTGAAGCACTCGAGATCCCGCGCGAAAGCGGAGGAATGCTGGTGTTGGAAGTGGAAAAGCACCTGGGCGAAAACAGGGTGCGTTGTGTTTCGATGGATACCACCGATGGCCTGCGGCGCGGTCTCCCGGCGACTGCAACCGGCGCACCCATCCTGGTTCCGGTGGGCGCCGCGACCCTCGGTCGCATTTTCAACGTCCTGGGTCTCCCGGTGGACGAAAAAGGTCCGGTTGTGGCCGAGCAATACTACCCCATTCACCGTCCGGCTCCGCTTTTCTCTGAGCAATCCACCCGCACCGAGATCTTTGAAACCGGCATCAAGGTCATCGACCTGGTCGCTCCCTTCACCAAGGGCGGCAAGACCGGCATCTTTGGCGGTGCCGGCGTCGGCAAGACCATCGTCATCCAGGAGCTTATCCGCTCGGTCGCCACGGTGCACCAGGGCAACTCGGTCTTCGCCGGGGTGGGGGAACGCAGCCGCGAAGGGACGCAGCTCTACCGTGAAATGCTCGAATCGGGCGTCATGAAGGACACCGTCATGGTCTTCGGCCAGATGAACGAGCCGCCCGGCGTCCGCCTGCGTGTAGCATTAACAGCACTCTCGATGGCTGAATATTTCCGTGACCAGGGCCGGGATGTGCTCTTATTCATTGACAACATCTTCCGCTTCACCATGTCTGGTTCGGAAGTGTCGGCTCTCCTGGGCCGAATGCCCTCCGCGGTGGGCTACCAACCCACACTATCCACAGAGATGGGTGAACTGCAGGAGCGCATCACCTCCACTCGTCATGGTTCCATCACCTCCATGCAGGCCGTTTACGTCCCGGCTGATGACTATTCCGACCCGGCACCAGTTGCCACATTCACCCACCTGGATGCCACCATCGCCCTGGAACGCTCCATTGTCGAAAAGGGCATCTATCCCGCCGTGGATCCGCTGGCTTCCACCAGCCGCATCCTCGACCCCAACATCGTTGGCGAGGAACATTACAACACAGCTCGCGAGTGCCAGCGCATCCTCCAGCGCTACAAGGATTTGCAGGACATCATCGCCATCCTCGGCATTGACGAGTTGAGCGAAGACGACAAGCTGGTGGTTTCGCGTGCCCGCAAGATCGAACGCTTCTTCTCTCAGCCGTTCTTCGTGGCGGAAGTGTTCACCGGTACCTCTGGTAAGTATGTGCCCATCAAGGAGACCGTGCGCGGATTCCGCGCAATCCTGGATGGCAAATGTGATGACCTGCCTGAACAGGCCTTCATGATGGTTGGTACCATTGAAGATGTGCGCGAGAAGGCCGAGAAACTGGCAAAGGCCGCTTAAGTGTTTACACGTTTACACGTCTAAACGTTGAACGTGCGAACGTGAAAACATGCCAACTTGAAAACCTGAAAACGTGAAAACGGATAAACATGCCCATTCGCTGTGAAATTGTTTCCCAGGACCGCATGGTCTTTGAAGGGGATGCAGATATCGTTGTCCTTCCCGGTTCGGACGGCGAGATGGGCATCCTGCCTCATCACGCCCCGTTGCTGACCACGCTCAAAATCGGGATCATTAAAGTGCGTTCCGGTGGAAAAGAAGAGATCTTTACGGTTGCTGGCGGCGTTGCTGAGGTCCAGCCGGATATTATCACTGTCCTGGCCGATGCGGCGGAAAACGTCGAAGAGATCGACGTGGCACGCGCCGAGGCCGCTCGCAAGCGCGCTGAAGAGATCCTTGCCAGGGGCGTACCAACGGACTCGGATGCCTACCTGAAAATGGAGGCCGCTCTCCGCAAGTCCAACCTGCGGCTGGATGCGGTCAAACGCTACCGGCACGCCTCTGCCAAGCCCCCCCGGATTTCTGACTGAATCGAATCGAGATGATGTATGCCTAACCCGTTCTCCTTTTCCAAAGACCTGGGGATTGACCTCGGTACCATTCACACCCGGATTGCTAATGGCAGCGGCGTTCTGGTGGAGGAACCGACCATTGTGGCCATCGTCATCCAGGAGCAAAAAATTGTTTCGCTCGGGAAGGAAGCGCAGGGCATGCAGGGCCGCGTCTCGGACGAAACCATTGAAGTCGCCAATCCCCTCAAGAACGGGGTGGTGGCGGACTATGAAATCACCGAAGCTTTGCTGCACTACCTGCTCCGGCGCGTCAGTGGGCCGATGCGCCTCTTCCGCCCGCGCGTGATGATCACCGTCCCCTATGGCGTGACCAGCGTGGAATTGCGCGCTGTCCACGAGGCTGTCCTTCAGGCGGGCAGCCGTGATGCCTATCTCATCCAGCAGCCTCTGGCGGCCGCCCTCGGCGCGGACTTGCCCATCGGTTCGCCATCCGGGAACATGATCATCTGCCTGGGCGGCGGGGTCACCCAGGCTGCGGTCATTTCGATGTATGGCATTGTCACTGCGGATACAATGCGTTCCGGCGGCATCCAACTGGACGAAGCCATCATCACCTACGTGCGGAAAAAATATGGTGTCATCATCGGCCCGACAACGGCAGAACAGTTGAAGATCAAGATCGGTGCGGCCGTTCCGCTGGATAAAGAAGAAGGCCTGGAAGTCCAGGGACAGGATCAGGTCAGCGGCCTGCCGCGCCCGGTGACGATTACGACCGGTGAAGTGGTCGAAGCGCTTCAGGAGCCGCTCAGGCAGATCGTTGAGACCTGTCGCCGCGTGCTAGAGAAGACGCCGCCTGAACTGGTTTCCGATATCATCGACCGGGGTGTGGCGTTGTGCGGCGGAGGCGCGCTGCTGCGCGGGACCGATAAACTGCTGACGAAGGCCCTCGGCATTCCCGCTTATGTGGTGGATAACCCGGACACCTGTGTGGCGGAGGGGGCGTTCAAAGCGCTGGGATTGTATGCCATCCTGAAGCGCAACCTGCCGCCTGTATAAACGTTAGACCTGACAGGTTTTCAAAACCCGTCAGGTCTGAGTCAGGTCTGAAGTGACCCATGAATAATCCGCAAATTCCCGAAGCTTTTATCTCGGCCATCGGCCTGGGCGCACCGCGCGGCTACTTCCCGGCCAGGCGTTGGAACCGCTGGGGCAACCTGGTTATATTCTTTATACTACTTGCCGGTGCTGTGCTGGTCTTTTTATTTGGCGCTTACGAGACTTATCTGGCCTACCGGCTGCATGGCCCGGCCATGATCGACGACAAGTTGACCGGCCCGCTAGTGATCGCCTTTATCCTGTTTATGTTTGGATTGCTGGCCGGCTGGGGCGCGTATGCCAACTGGAACAAGGGCGTGGCGGCCTACGAGCGCGGTTTTGCCTATCGAGACCGGAAAGGCATCCAGGTCTGGAGCTGGGAGAACGTGGTCTCGATGAAATCTGCCATCACACGTCATTACATCAACGGGATTTACACCGGCACAACGCATATCTACACGTTGTACAATCGACAGAACCAACGCCTGGTCCTGTCCGATTCCATCGGCAAAGTTGAGGAACTGGCGAAGAGTATTGACCAGAGCATCTTCCCGCTCCTGTATGGCCCTGCCGCCGACCAGTACAACGCCGGAGGGACAATTGCCTTCGGGCCGGTGGCGATCAGCAAAGCGGGCATTGTGATTGGCAAGAAGACTTATCCCTGGACGGATGTGAAGGAGGTTTCCATCCATCAGGGAATTTTGAAGGTCTCCAGGAAAGAGGGCGGCTGGTTCAGCGGAGCCAGCGCGGCCGCCTCGGCCATCCCTAATTTGCGCATTCTGTTGACGATCCTCCAACAGGTGGTCGGTCTCAAGGCAGGTTAGGTGTCTGCGAAAGGAACTAAATAAATTGGGCGACGCAAAGACGTCGCCCGATGCTCAACAGGGTACTGCGCAAAAAGGTGAACCCAAATTGTAGTAATTACCTGCATTTTGATCGTTCAAAGTTCACGTATTTATGCAAGAAGCAGTAAATCAATTTGAGGCTATTTCTTCCGGGATGCAAGCAGCTTGACGATCTCCGCCACGACCGAAGGCCCCAGCAGTAACGGCAAGATGACTTCCCATTGCTGCCAGCCGAGCGGCACGGTATTGAAGACGTTGTTCAATCCGGGGATATAAACCACTCCAAGCAGCAGCGCCATGGATGACAGGAAGGCCAGGTTCATATTCCGGTTTTTAAAGACTCCGATCTTGAGCAAGGGATAGCGTTCTGAGCGGGAGGTAAAAGCCCGGAACAACTCGGAAGCCGAAAGGGTTACAAAGGCCATTGTCTCCGCCGCTTCGATGTGAGCAGGGAACCATTTCAACCCGATGAAATATGCCGCCAGGGTCACGGTGGCGATGGCAATGGTCTGGGTGAGAATGCCGATTTGCATGAACCGGTTGATGATGGGTTCCTTCGGCGGGCGCGGCGGCTGGGACATGATATCCGGGTCACCCTTCTCGGTGCCGAGCGCCAGGGCCGGCGCGCCATCGGTGACCAGGTTCAGCCAGAGCAGTTGGATGGCCGTCAGCGGGGAGTTTTTCGTTATCAGCGTCCCCAGGAAGATGATCAGGATCTCGGCTACATTGCAGGAGAGCAGGTAGTAAACGAACTTCCGGATGTTGCTGTAGATCACGCGCCCCTGCTCGACCGCGTCCACGATGCTCGCGTAATTGTCGTCGGTCAGCACCATGTCGGCTGTTTCCTTGGCCACATCGGTGCCGGTGATACCCATCGCCACGCCGATATTGGCGCGCTTGATGGCCGGGGCGTCGTTGACACCGTCCCCGGTCATGGCAACCACTTCGCCATTGGCCTGGAGGGCGTCCACGATGCGCATTTTGTGTTCAGGGGAAACCCGGGCGAACACATCCACCTGCTCGATCTCGTCCTTCAGGACATCGTCGCTCATACGGTCCAGGTCCGCGCCGGTCAGGACCTTGTGGCCGGGCCGCAAAAGCCCGATTTCCTGGGCAACCGCCCGGGCTGTGTTGGGGTAATCACCGGTGATCATGACCGTGCGGATGCCGGCATGAGCGGCTTTCTCCATGGCGTGTTTGACTTCCTCACGGGGGGGATCGATCATCCCGACCATCCCGATGAATAC
Organism: uncultured Anaerolineales bacterium; assembly: GCA_903873975.1. Lineage (GTDB taxonomy): Bacteria > Chloroflexota > Anaerolineae > Anaerolineales > Villigracilaceae > UBA877. The sequence continues at coordinate 7,334 of CAIQQN010000114.1, read as the reverse complement.
CAGGTCCTTTTCAAGCTCGTCCACCGCAACGGAATCAGCCTTGGGTGCCTCTTTAACCACCCGGTAGGCCAGCGCCAGCACGCGCAAAGCATCCTGGGTCATGGAGTCGTTGGCGTCCCGAATGCGCTGGCGGATGGACTCGCTCATGGGCTTGGTCCTGTCATCGACGGTCTGGTAGCCGGTGCACAGGTCCAGAACCAGGTCAGGTGCGCCTTTGACGGCGATCACGTCCCAGCCCTGCAGTTTGCCGTCCGTAAAGGGAGAAACATCCTTTGAACTGGGCTGCCGGATGTCATGGATGGTGACCATGCGTTTGCGTTCCGAGTCGAAGGGCACCTCGCCTTCGCGCGGATAGGCCTTGTGCAAATCCACATGATAGGCATCCGCCTTGGCAGCCGCGATCAACAACGAGCCTTCGGTCGGGTCTCCTACGATCCGGTAGGACTCGTCGTCGCCTTCGACTAACTCGAGCTGGGCATCGTTGTTGAGGGCACCCAGCCAAAGAGCGGTCCCGACCCCTGGGTATTTATACAGATCTATCGATTTGCTGCCCACCTGGAACTCGCCCCGTCGGGAATAGCCCGAGCCGGTCACGTTGACGAACAGCCCATCCACCCAGACGCGCGTGACAGTCATTTCGTTCTGCGTGAGCGTGCCGGTCTTATCCGAGCAGATGACGGTGGCCGAGCCGAGCGTCTCCACCGAAGAGAGCCTGCGGATGAGGGCGTGGCGGCGGATCATTTCGTGCATGCCCAGAGCCAGGCTGATGGTTACCACTGCGGGCAGCCCCTCCGGCACGGCTGCAATGGCTAGGCTGACGGCAACGATGAAGAATCCGACCAGTTCGGTCTTGGCGGCTTTGAGATACACCAGGATTCCGCCCCCGGCGGCTGTCAGAAGCCCCAAATCCGTATTTTCGATCACGGCTACGATGAAGACGATCCCGCAGACTGCCAGTGCACCCCAGCCAAGAGTCTTGCCGAGTTGGTCCAGGCGTTTCTGCAAGGGGGTTTCTTCCTGGTCCACGCCCTCGAGCATTTCGGCGATCAGGCCAAGTTGTGAGCGCATCCCTGTCCCAACCACTACGCCGCGTCCACGCCCGTAGGTGACCAAAGTGCCCATGAAGGCGGTATTCCTACGATCGCCCAGCGGGATGTTCTTCTCCAGTTTCATGGCGGCGTTCTTGCTGACTGGTTGTGACTCGCCTGTTAATGCAGCTTCCTCGATTTGTAGGTTGACCGCCTCAAGCAAGCGCAGATCTGCCGGGACGTGGTTACCCGCCTCGAGGAAAACGATATCCCCCGGCACGAGATCCCGGGCCGGGACAGTTATTCGTTTTCCATCACGCATCACATGCGCGTCAGGAGCAGCCAGTTTCTTGAGAGCTGCCAACGCTTCCTCGGCCCGCCTTTCCTGGACAATGCCTAGGATGGCATTCAGCAGCACAATGGCGATGATGGCAGAGGCGTCCACCCACTCGCCCAGCAAGGCGGAAACGATGGAAGCCACGATGAGCAGCATTACGATAAAATTATTGAACTGTTCCCACAGAAGGCGCAGGAAGCTGGGACGGGGTGCCTCGGTCAGTTGGTTGGAGCCGTATTGCGCCATCCGCGTGGCGGCTTCTGCGTCGGTCAGCCCGTTCTCGCGGACTTTGAGGTTCTCGAGAACTTCCTCTGCTGACAGGGCGTGCCAGGATTCTGTCTTCGGTGAAGCAGTGTCTTCCTGGGGTGGAATATTTTTCATTGGGATCAATCTCCAAAAGTGGATTAATGGACCTGGAATCCGGATCAGGCTGAAGGACCGATTTTTGTGCCGGAGGGGAGTACAACATTTTTAGGGATGACCACAATCCCATCCTGGACAACCCAATTCTCGTTCGTATAGTCGGTGCCGGATGGAAAGGGGCGGATGACCACGTCCGCGCCAAGGCGGGCGTTCTTGTCAATGATGGTACCTTCTATGTGACACCTCGACCCAATGCCGATAGGCGGTTTAGCCGGATCAGCCTCGGCCTCATCCAGATAATAATCGGCGCCCATCAGGATGCTGTCTTTGATCTTCGTCCCGGCGGCGATGACGCTGCGCACACCGATGACCGAATGGGTGATGTCTGCCTGGTGAATCTGGCAGCCATCGGCCAGCAGCACGTCTCTCAGGGTGCTGTCCTCCACAACTGAACCAGGCAGGAAGCGTGAGTGGGTATAGACGGGCTGCCTGGTATCAAAGAAGTTAAAAGGCGGGTTCTGGCAGGTCAATTCCAGATTGGCCTCGTAGAAGGAACGGATTGTTCCGATATCCCGCCAATAGCCGTCGAAGTCGAAACCATAGACGGCGCAGTGGTGGATGGCGTGGGGAATGATGTCACCGCCGAAATCGTCAAAACGCGGATTGTTCCGCAAGAGATCGATCAGGACCTGTGTGTTGAAGAGATAAATTCCCATCGAACCGAGGAAAGGACGCTGTTCGTCAGGGCGGCTGATAAATTCGGACAGGACTGCCGGATCCTTGGGCTTTTCGGCAAAATTGCTGATCCGGCCATCCTGGCCGCGTTTCAGGATGCCCAGGCGGGAGGCTTCCTCCCTTCGGACTGGTTGGACGGCGACGGTAATATCTGCGTTGTGCTCCCAGTGGAATTCGGCCATTGGGACGTAATCCATGCGGTAGAGGTGGTCTCCGGCCAGGATTAGCACATATTTTGCCCGAGAAGAACGGATCTGGAAGATTTGCTTGCGGAGGGCATCCGCTGTGCCCTGATACCAGTCGGCAGATTCGAGGGTTTGCTCGGCTGCCAGGATTTCGACAAATCCGGTGTGGAATTTATCGAAGTTATAGGTTTCGTTGATGTGGCGGTGCAGGGAATGGGAGTTGAATTGGGTCAGCACATCCATCCGGTAGACCCCGGAGTTGATGCAGTTGCTGATGGGAATGTCGATCAGGCGATATTTTCCCGCGATAGGCACTGCCGGCTTGGAGCGTAATTTGGTCAATGGAAAGAGCCGCGAACCTCGTCCACCCCCCAGGATGACAGCCAAAATATCATTCATGGCAGGCATAGGCCTCTCCTCGTTGCTGAATTTACGGATAACACTATGATAATCCAGAAAAAGCGGGCACGCCAGTTTGTCTTCATTGCAGGTTGACAGGATTTTCCCAAATAATCATAACAGAAACGCGAGACCACCTGGATGGCGGTCTCGCGAACGCTGGAAAGCGCACAGGCAACCGGGAGCTTGCTCCGTGTTGACGATTGCCTGTCCCGCAAAGGCGGGCGCTACTCCCCGACAAAGGGAACTTTTATTGATATAATGCCGAAGGTGGGACTTGAACCCACAATCCCGTCAGGGAACACGAGTTTGAGTCGTGCGCGTCTGCCAGTTCCGCCACTCCGGCCGGCGCCCAAATTTTACCACAACTACAGGTCCAGATGAAACTTGGAATTATTGGCTTCCCCCAATCCGGAAAAACAACCCTTTTCAATGCCCTGACGCGCGGCAACACGCCGACCACAGCCTCTGCCGGGCGTATCGAAGTCCATACCGCGGTGGTGGATGTCCCCGACCCGCGCGTGGACAAGCTCTCGGCCATGTTCAAGCCGAAGAAGACCATCTATGCCAAGGTCACCTATGCCGACATTGCCGGGCTGGATAGCGGGGTGGCCAGGTCTGGGATCTCCGGCCAGCTCCTGAACCAGTTGTCGCAACTGGACGGACTCATTCATGTCGTCCGTTGCTTTGAAGATGGGAACATACCCCACCCGTCCGGGAGCGTGGACCCGGCCCGTGATACTGCCGCCATGGAGGGTGAACTCCTGCTAAACGACCTGATCGCTGTCGAGCGTAAACTTGAACGGTTGGTGGAGGAACGCAAAAAAGGCGGGACGGACAAGCTTCTCAACGAACGCCAGACGGCATTGTTCACACGTTTGCATGAGATGCTCTCCGCAGAGAAACCGCTGCGGGGCGTGGACATCTCGGCCGAGGAGGAGAAATTCCTCTCAGGCTTCGGCCTGCTGACGCGCAAACCCCTGCTCGTGCTGTTAAACCTGGGGGAGGGGCAGGCAGAGCCAAAAGTTCAAACCGTTTTGCCGCTGGTGGCACTGCAGGGTAAACTGGAAATGGAAATCGCCCAGTTGCCGCCGGACGATGCGGCTGTCTTTATGTCCGAGTACGGCATCACCGAACTATCGCTCAACCGCATGATCAGCCTCTCGTACGACCTGCTCAACCAGCAGTCCTTCTTCACCGTTGGCGAGGACGAGGTGCGGGCCTGGACAACCAAACGCAATGCCACGGCTGTCGAAGCGGCCGGCGAAGTCCATACCGACCTGGCGCACGGGTTCGTGCGGGCCGAGGTGATTGCTTGCCAGGAATTGATCGAGTTGGGCGGTATGACTGAGGCAAAGGCCAAAGGAAGACTACGGCTGGAGGGCAAGGAATACGTCGTTAAAGACGGCGACATCGTCCACATCCGGTCAAGTCTGTAATTGATCATTAGAGGCAAGAAAAGGCGCGACCCGTTTTCACGGCGCGCCTTTTATGTTTTTTCGTTTTTTGTCTACGCCTCGTACTCGGCAGGCGCCTCCTCTACAGCCGCAACCGGTTCCTCCTCCGGCTTGCGGTCCAACATCTGCATGGACAGGGCCACGACCTTGGTGTAATATTTGGTTTCGCCGCCTTTGTCCTCGTACTTGTCGGTCTTCAGGCGGCCTTCGAGGAAGACCAGGCTGCCCTTGTGCAGATACTGCTGGCAGACCTCACCCAGCCGGCCCCAGGCCTCCACGTTGACCCATTCGGTGTATTCCTTGTCCCCTTCCGCCGACTTCCAGCGCTGGCTGACAGCCAGGCTGAAGTGGGCCACCTTCTTGCCGGTGGGCGTGAAGCGGCTTTCGGGATCCTTGCCGAGACGACCGATCAGTTGAACTCTATTTAGAGCAGGCATTCCTGTTCTCCTTTCCCTGAGAAATGTGATTATCATTAATCAGTTTAATGAAATTCGGACAAAAGTCAAGTAGGAACTTGGTGCAATTATGAATACTGTGACCGCTCTCCCTGAATTGCGCGCTGCGCGCCGCTCTCTGTCTGGAACGGTGGGATTCGTACCGACCATGGGCTACCTGCATACCGGTCACATTTCGCTGGTGCAGGCTGCCATGGCCGAATGTGACCACGTGGTTGCCAGCATCTTCGTCAACCCGACCCAGTTCGGACCGAACGAGGACCTGGCTAAATACCCGCGTGACCTGCCGCGCGACCTGGCCATGCTCGAAGCAGCCGGGGCGGACCTGGTCTGGACGCCAACAGTGGAGATCATGTACCCGTCCGGGTTCCAGACCTGGGTGGAGGTGGAAGGGTTGACGCGCCCGCTGGAGGGTGAGATCCGACCGGGGCATTTCCGCGGCGTGACAACCATTGTTGCCAAACTGTTCAACGCAGTCGGTCCGGACAAAGCCTACTTTGGTCAGAAGGACGCCCAGCAGGCGGCGGTCATTCGCCGCATGACAAAGGACCTGGATTTCCCGATCGAGATCGTTGTCTGTCCCACGCTGCGTGAAGCAGACGGGCTGGCGATGTCTAGTCGGAATACTTATCTCAACCCCGGGGAACGCCAGGCCGCCACGGTGCTTTTCTGCGCTCTCAGCGCGGCCAAATCTGCCTTTGATTCTGGCGAACGCGGGGCTGAAAAACTGCGCGCGCTGGTGCGCAAGACAGTTTCCGCTGAGCCGCTGGCAAAATTGCAATATGTCTCCTGCGCGGACTACGACACGCTGGAAGAACTGGAAACGGTGCGCTGCAAGGCGCTGCTTTCGCTGGCGGTTTACGTGGGGAAGACGCGGTTGATCGATAATTTCGTGATCGGGTAATGCTGTAGAGGCAATCAATTGATCGCCCCTATTGCTACGCACAAAAAAAAAGCCGGAGGCCTCCATTGCAGTTACGACGGCTTCCGGTTGTGTGTGGTATTTGCATGCTTTTGTGGATTACGGGGCAGTGGGTTGGTGTAAGACCTTTACTTCGCGCAGAATACGCTCATTCAACCCGGTTTCGGCTGCTTCAAGATCATACTGCACCTGTAACCGCATCCAGACAGCCGCACTTGTACCGAAGTAACGCGCCAGGCGCATGGCAGTATCAACGCTGATGGAGCGCTGCCCGTGGATGATCTGGCTGATCCTGATGGGCGATACGCCAATATCATGCGCCAGGCGATACTGGCTCAACCCAAGTGGTTTCATGAAATCCTCCAGAAGGATTTCACCGGGGTGAATGGGGGAAAGGGTCTTCTTCATAGGTTTCCTCATGCGTGGTAGTCCACAATTTCTACATTCACACCAAGTTTTCAGACCGTGCAAGACGCGGCGTTCAGGAGAAAGCAAGCTGTTGTTTCCTGAGCGCAACAAGGCAATATCATCTTCCTCAATCCGCTCATAGATCGCAGATGCTACATTCCAAGCAACGCCAGTTTCTTTGTGTCTATCTTTTTCGATTTTGTCCATGTAATACAATCATGCTCTTTGTAAATTCACCTATTAGTTTGCGCGCCAGAGCTTTTTATCTATTGCCTAAACGGAATTCCTCTACACTTGCTCAAACTTCTCCACCGGCACCACAAACACGGTGGCGCGTTTCTCGCCCTCGGGGGCGGGACAACACGTCTCCTTCAAGACCTGGATGGCAGCCTCCACTTTCCCGTCGTCCACACCCACCAGCAGGGTGGTCACGCCGCGCCGCAGCAGGCCGCCGGTGGAAGAGATGCGCGTGACGCGGAATTTGCCGGCTGTCAGCGCCCGCGTGACGGGGTCAGAGTCCACATCCCGGAGGATGGCAATAATCATTTTCATGGTGCACACTCCTTGGTTCTGTCGGAGGCCAAGCCCCCGACAAAGCCCTAGAATTCCTCGAACCGTTCCACCGGAATGGTAAAGACCGTGGCACCGCCAACCGTCACCGGCACAGGGGTCGGCAGCGGCAGCGGTGAGCCTTCCAGCGGGATGGCCAGGTATTCCACCCGCTGGCGGCAGGACTTTTGCAATGCCACCCGCACTTCGTCCTCCTTGCCTTCGGGCAGGCCCACCAACAACGTGGCGTTGCGCCGTCCCAGGAAGCCGCCCGTGCTGGCAAGGTGAAAGACGGGCACGCCCAACACTCCCAGAGCGCGCGTTGCCAGGTCTACGTCCTGTTCCTGGACGATGGCTGTCATCAAGAAACGAATGGGAAAATTTTCCATACGAGCCTCCTATCCGGCAGAAACCACCGCATCGGTCGGGTCGTCCAGTGTGACCGTCTGTCCGTCGGGGAAGACGACCACTGTCCGGTCTGCATGGCGGGTAATGG
>CAIQQN010000113.1 GCA_903873975.1 uncultured Anaerolineales bacterium | reverse complement strand
GGGGGTGGTCAAGTCAGTTGCGGTGGGGGTGGATCCAGTAGTTGTGGCAGCTGGTTCCAAGGTCTGGGTGGGCGTTGCTGCCAAAGGAGATTCCGGCGTCTGGGTGGCTGGGACGATGGTTCGTATGGAGGTTGGAGTAGAGTAGTCAGCTGGCGGGGTGATATCCTCTGCCAGCGAACAGGCGGCGAGGGCCATGGAAAGAAAAATAACAAGAATGGTCGAGTGGAATTTCATGAAGGATCCTTTTAGTTTAAGTGACGGCCATCCAAAAATGTTCCTGTAGAGGCGGGAGATCGAATTTCAGACGACTTTTTGATTATTTCAATGTAATACCGCAGGTTGGGCAGAAAACATCCGATTGCAGTACAGGTTTACCGCACTTGGGGCAAAAACCGGCAGTTTTTTCTTTCCGGGCGTTACGGCGTTTGGCAAGCAAGTCCTCCAGTTCGTCATCCGAAAGTGGGGCGGTGGGTTCGGGCGCTTTATCGCCACCTAGTACTTTTCTGTCGGCTAGATCTGAAGTATCGGGGCCGAGGGCATCCAAATGGCGCAGCACATCTGCACCTTTTTGGAGGATTGCTGTGCGCTGGGTGGGATAATCTTCTGCTGGGATTTTACCTAGAGACTGATCGAAATCCAGTTCCTGCAATGCGGTCAACAGACGTTCGCGCTCGGCCAGCAGGAACGAAAGTTCGTGGTTGTTCTCTGCAGCACGGACGTGCCGTCGTTCGAAAAATGGACGGGCTACGAAGAGCACAATGAAAGCGAGTACGATCAGAAGGAGAATAATAGCAGCCACTTCCATAAATGTTATCTCCCCACCAGTAATGGATCGATGATGGCCTGGATTTCTGCAACAGATTGGAACGGTCCAATTTGGGTGAAACGCAGGACGCCCTGCTGGTCAATGATGTAAGTTTCCGGCACACCCAGATTGCGGTTGAAAATTTGCGAGATGCGCGTCCCCATGTCGGGGCCGTTAGGGTAACTCAGGTTGAATTTCGCCATATATTCACGGGCTTCCGGCTCGGTATCCACATAATCCACGCCCAGAAAAACCACTTGGCCCGTTTCTTCGTAATAACGCCAGGCAGCTTCCACATCCGCGGCTTCGCTTGCGCATGGCTGGCACCAGGACGCCCAGAAATTTACCACCACCACTTTTCCGCTCAAGTCGGAGAGTTTAACTTCCGAGGCACCGTTATGTTCAAAGCCACTGAACAAAGGCAGCGTGAAAGCGGGTACCGTTGAGCCGACACTCAGAATTGGATTCTTAGCCTTCAACAGCCCGGCAGCCAGCAGGCCGAGGAGGCCTAGCAAGCCAATCCATACAAGTATCTGTGCCCAGAGCGAGACGCCGCGTTTTGGCACAGGAGCTGTGTTCGGTTCTTGCAACATTAAGCCAGACTCCTATTCACGTTTCTTGAGTTCTTCTTCGAGACGGGCGACGTATTCATCATCCGCGGCGAAATCGGCCCCTTTGGCAGGCTCAGGTTTAGCCACGGGTGATGATGGATGGTCTGCCCCTATAACCCGTTCTTTCGCCACCCGTTTCCAGATTTGGAACCCCCGGGAGAGCAGGTAAACCCCCGCTAAAAATGCCATTGGCGGGACGATGTATACCAGCCAGTTGATCCCCGTGCGCGGGGGCTCAGACAGGACGCGGGCTCCATAATAATCTACAAAATACTGCTTGATCTCTGCTTCCGATTTTCCTTCAGCCAGCATCTGGCGGATGAGTTCTCGCCACTGGTGACAGGCCGTGGTCGGGCATACATCCAGCGGGGTATTCTCGCAGACCGGGCAGTACAACTGGCGTGCGATGGCATTCACCTCGTCATCGGAGGGTGTTGGCTGCTGGGCAGAGACCGCAACAGCCGGAATGAGTGATACTGCAAAAAACAGGAAGTTAAAAGTAAGAAGAAAGATGATTTTGGTTTTCATATTTTCCCTTCCCGCTTTTCTTCCCCAAGATCAGGCCAGGCTGCCACCAGGAATCCGAAGATGAACATCAGGCTTCCTATCCAAAGCCAGTTGACCAGTGGATTATGATACACCTTAAAAGGAGCCTGTGCTGCCGAGATGTTCTCCCAATTAACCAGCACCACATATAGGTCATCTGCCAGGGTGGAACGCACACCCGCGATTGTCACCGGCTGCCCGCTCGGGTAAAAATCGTAGCGGGGATGGAGTTCGCCTAGAAACTTTCCACCCCGAAAAACGCTGACGACGGCGCGTGTCACGATGCGCCCGTCCGTATAAGGGAACTGCGCCAGCGAATCATAGCGGATGGTATATCCAGCGAGCTGGATGTCTTCACCAACCGCAAGCGTTTTTTGTGTGGTGGTCTGGTACAGCTCAATACCCAGGATGCCGATGGCCATGACCACCATGCTGAGATGGATCAGGTAGCCGCTATAACGTCGGCGATTATGTCCAGCCAATCGCCAGAGAGCGCTTAGGAAATTCTCGTTTTGCCTCTTCTGTCGGGATCGCGCCCCGCGCCAGAACTCAAACAGTGTCACGAAGATCACCAATGCTACCAGAGTGAACCCGACCAACGCAATCCAGTTGTGCACCCCCAGGATGGCTAATACCAGCGGGACGATCGCTGTAGGAATAGATGGTTTCCACAAGGCGCGTCCCAAAGTCTTGTATGTGGATCTGCCCCAAGCCAAAAGCGGGGCGATCCCCATTAAAGCCATCAACGCACCGAACAACGGTCCGGTCGCACGCAGGTAGAACGGTGGCCCGACGGTCACTTTCTGACCCGTTACCAGCTCCGAGATTAAGGGGAAGATCACTCCCCAGAAGCAGACGATTAGAACGCCCACGAACAGGAGATTATTGAGCAGGAAAAGCGCTTCGCGCGAAAATAGCGACGTCATATCTACTTCAGCGCGCAGGTCTTTCCAGCGATAAATTAACATGGCAACCGATATTACGAAGGTTATGCCAATAAATGCAAAGAACATC
>CAIQQN010000112.1 GCA_903873975.1 uncultured Anaerolineales bacterium | reverse complement strand
CATGACCATCGCCGAGGATATGTCTTACAACCACGGCCCCATGATCTCGAAGCGGACGTTTGACGCGTTCGTCGCGCCGTATTATCGGCAGCTCGTGCCGCGGTTGCTGGAGCGCGACATTATGCCGTTCGCGGATACGGACGGGGACGTGACGTTGCTGGTGCCGTGGCTGGAAGAGGTGGGCGTCAACGGCGTGCTGCCGCTGGAGCGCCAGGCCGGTGTGGATGGAATGAAGCTGCGCCGGCAATTCCCCAATCTGCGCATGGTCGGCCATTTCGACAAGATGACGATGAACCGGGGCGAAGCCGCCATGCGCGCCGAGTTCGAGCGCCTGGTTCCCATTATGAAGACCGGCGGTTTCATCCCCAGTGTGGACCACCAAACCCCACCCGGTGTCTCTCTCGAACAGTACCGCTCCTACCTGCGCCTGCTCCGGGAATACACGCAATTGTAGGCCGCGAAACACCCGGGAGATTCGCCATCCCGCTTTAGCTCTGCCTCGAAACGATGTGGTGTCAGTGCTGCCCATCCGCGCCCAGTGCAAAAATCCACGTAAGCACGCGCCGGGGATCAACCTAGCCTCGATTTCCACGGTATTGGAATCAGCTAACACTTGCGGCGTTTCGGGCAGTCGGTTTAAGCGAACTGGATGACCCGAGTTTGCCCCGCGCGCACCCCCTTTCGACGCTGTTTTTTCGCCGGCCCTCAGCAATTATCGCGTGATTCCACGCCTGGTGAGTGCATTGGTTGCTGGGCTCCGAATGGCTATGACGGCTGTGCACACGGCCTTGATCACAATAGACCAGGCGCCATGCCCAATCTGGGTGTTATCATTATCGAGTACTGATAATGACATAATTAATATGCTATTAGTGAAACATGCCATTGCACCTCCAAGCACGCCGAACCCCAGAAAATGCTTATTTATGCGGTGCAAAGCGCCATATATTGTGGTCGTCACATTCAATACCCGCTACCGGTTGACATCTCTACAATAATGTGACAATATTAATACATGTCTATCAATACTCGATATATGATAACTGTTTCTCAAGATGCCCGCTTCTTCCTCGCCCCGGAATCCGCCCATCACCGCCAGTATGAGGCCCTCCGCGCCTACTTTGTCGAACAACTGCCCGGACCCCAAGCCGCTCACCGCTTCGGTTATTCCCCCAATGCCTTCCGCGTCCTTTGCCACCAGTTCCGCCACGACCCCGACAAACGCGCCAGCTTTTTCCAACACCCCAAGCCCGGCCCCCACCATGCCCCCGTGCGCGACCGCGTCCGCGAATTGGCCGTAGCCCTGCGCCAACAAAATCTCTCCATCTATGACATCCAGCGGGAATTGGCCCAAGCCGGCCATGCCATCAGCATCAATGCGCTGGCCGTGCTCATGCGCGAAGAGGGCTTCGCCCGCCTACCCCGCCGCCGGGACGACGAACGGCCACCCCCGCTCAAACCGGAACCGGCGGCGGTGGCCAACCTCCGCCAACTGGATCTGGCCCCACGCTCCTTCCGCACTCGCCTGGGGGGCCTCTTCCTCTTCGTCCCCTTGATGCGCTCCCTGGACCTGGAGCAGGTTGCCCGCCAAGCCCACCTGCCCGGTTCGCAGATGATCCCCGCCCACCAAGCCTTGCGCAGCCTCCTGGGTCTCAAACTCATCGGCAAAGAGCGCAAGAGTCATGTCATGGACTTGGTCTTCGATCAGGGATTGGCCCTCTTCGCCGGTTTGAATGTGATTCCCAAACGCTCCTACCTGGCCGCGTATAGCTCAGGCATCGGACAGCAAACCAACCGGCGCCTGATGGAAACCTGGTTTGCCCACCTCACCCAAGCGGGACTGCGCCGAGGCGATTCCTTCGACCTGGACTTCCACACCGTTCCGGCCAACACCGTGGAAGAACCCCTGGAAAAACACTGTGTTTCCAGCCGCAGCCGCAGTCAAAAGGGCATCCTGGTCTTCCTGGCCCGCGACGCCACCGAGCGCGTGCTTTGCTATGCCAACGCCGCGCTGACCAAGGCCCAACAACCCGACGAAATATTAAACTTCGTCAAGTTCTGGAAACGCCGCACCGGCCGCTGGCCCGCCGAATTGGTTTTCGACTCGCGCTTGACCACCTATCCGCAGTTGGACTGGCTCAACGGCCAGGGCATCCACTTCATCACCCTGCGGCGCCGATCCAAGAAGATGCTCGGCCAAATCTTCAGCCAGCCCCTCTCGGCTTGGCAGCGGATCACCCTTCCCTCGCTGACCCGCACCTTCCGCACGCCCAAAGTTTTGGATGAACGCATCCAACTCAAAGGCTATCAAGGTTTCCTCCGCCAGGTCACCATCACGGAGCTGGGGCATGAGGACCCCACCGTACTGCTGACCAATCAACTGGAGCCCAGTTGCCCGGCGCTGGTGACCCGCTATGCCCACCGCATGCTCATCGAGAATGGCATCGCGGAGGCCGTTCAGTTCTTTCACCTGGATGCCCTCTCCTCGATGGTCGGACTCAAAGTGGACTTTGATCTCCAAATCACTCTCATGGCCAGCTCGCTCTATCGCCTGATGGCCGATCGAATCGGGCGCGAGTACGAGCGAGCGCAGGCCAAAAAGATCTTCCGCAATTTGCTCGATGTGTCGGCTACCGTCGCCATCCAGGAACAGGAAGTCATTGTGAAACTGGACAAGCGCGCCCACAACCCCTTCCTGGTTTCCTCGGGATTGGCCGACCAACCAACGCCCATGCCCTGGTTTGGAGGCAAGCAGTTGGTCATCCAGTTCGCCTAAACCGACTGCCCGAAACGCCGCAAGTGTTAGCTGATTCCAATACCGTGGAAATCGAGGCTAGCAAGGTTATAGAGACTACAAGGGCTGCGCGAGGAGATCGGCAGGGTCAATCGAACGAGCACCAGCAACCAGAGGGCATAACGCCAGCGCGGCGCGAGTTGCCGGCCAAAAAGCCACTGGAGCAGCAATACCAGCCCAATCAGTACCGCCGCTTGGCACGAACTCCGCAGCACCCCCTCAAAGACCGCATCGAGCCATTTCATATCATTTCTCCT
>CAIQQN010000111.1 GCA_903873975.1 uncultured Anaerolineales bacterium | reverse complement strand
TCTGGGATTGTGGTTGGTATCTGTGAATCCTGTCCCACGATAACGAAAAGGGCAGTTTCCTACCAAACCTTCTGATTCGTTCGGGGAAACGCAGGTCTTGTGGGTATAATCACCGTGTGACCTCCCTGCTGCCAACCAAATTCTATCCCCCGCCCATTCCAACTAGTTTTGTGCCGCGTCCCCGGTTGCTGGAAAAACTGGATGAGGCCCTGACTCATCGTCTGACGCTGGTTTCTGCCCCGGCGGGGGCTGGAAAAACAATGCTGGTCAGCGCCTGGATGCAGTCGGCGCATAAAAAGGGGGCTGCCATCGGTTGGCTATCGCTTGATGACGCCGATAACGACTTGAGGCTTTTTCTGGATTATATGGTTGCAAGCCTGGAAGAAGGGGGGATGGCAATTGATATCGCCGCGGTCCCTCCTGGGCTTGGGAGTCAGGCTCAGGTGGAACACATACTGGCGGGTTTCATCCGGGGGTTATTGCCTCTCAATCGCGAGATGATTCTCATCCTGGATGACTATCATCTCATCCAAAATAAAGAAGTCCATACCGCGCTGGAATATCTGATCATGCACGCGCCCCCGTGTCTGCACCTCGTTATTTTAACCCGTTCTGATCCGCCGCTCGAACTGGCGCGCCTGCGCGTGGCAGGTCAACTGGTCGAAGTACGCATGGAGCAACTGCGTTTTTTAGCTCAGGAAGCCGCTGCCTTCCTGAAGGCGGCTGCTGGGGTGCAGTTGACAGAAGCAGACGTGGCCGCGCTGAATGAGCGCACCGAGGGCTGGATCGCCGGGCTGCAGATGGCGGCTATTTCCTTGCGCGGGCGCGAGGATGCAGCCGCGTTTGTGGCTGCATTCGCGGGCAGCCATCGTTATGTATTCGATTACCTCCTTGAACAGGTTCTCAACCGCCAATCGTCGGAGGTAAGGGAGTTCTTGCTGAAAACATCAGTGCTGGAACGGCTGTCTGCGCCTTTGTGCGATGTGGTAGCCGGGACAGACGGAGGTGCGCGCAGCCTGCTGGATGCACTCGAGCGTGACAACTTGTTCCTGGTTCCGCTCGATGAAGAACGCGGCTGGTTTCGCTATCATCATCTTTTTTCCGATTTGCTCAAGCTGGTGCTGGAGCGTACCCACCCGGGGCTTTCGGCGGAACTCCATCTTCGCGCATGCCACTGGTACGAATCACAGGGGATGCTGCCCGAAGCGCTACATCATGGCCTGGCAGCAGGGAATATGGAGCTGGTGGCGAATATCATCTCAGAGAATGTCCTGATGTTGGTGGAACATGCTGAAATTGTTCCCACCCTGGCGCAAATCGATGCGATCCCAGGCGAACAGCGTTCCTCCTTGCCCTGGCTGGAAGTGGCGTATGCCTGGGGGTTGGCTTATACAGGCCAGAATCAAAAAGCCAGCTCGATCTTATCTCTGGCGGAACAGCATATGGAAGGGCTGTTAAGTGACAAGCGCGAAAAGATGTTGGGTCATATCGCGGCGGTACGGGCGTACCTGGCCTGGACGAATGGTGACGAATCCGAAGAAGCAGTGGCTTTTGCCGAGAAAGCGACCGGACTTTTACCGGCGGAAGAGACCGCTGTACGGGCATTGAACCTGACCACTCTTGGAAATGCTTTGTTCCAGATTGCTGATGACCCGCGCGCGGCGGAGGTGCTGGAGCAGGCTCTTCTGCTGGCGCAACAAGCTGGACAGTCGCATGTACTTATGCAAGCAGCATCAGGGCTGGCTTATGTCTATGTTTTATTGGGAAAATCTCATCAGGCTCAGATAGTCTGTACAGAGGCGATCGAGATTGCAGAGTTGTATCAGCAACGAAACGCACGCCCCTTGACAACAGCCGCCAGCGTCTATGCGTTATTGTCCCGTGTCTGGTTGGAAGCGGGAGAATTTGAGAAAGCCCTCCAAATCGCCCGTAAAGGAATGGCGTTGAGCGAGGTGTGGGGACAAGTGGATACCATAATGATGTGCTCGCAATACCTGGCCTATTCTCTGGCCTTTACCAATCAGGTGGAGGAGGCCAGGAAGATAATCCAAGACTCCCGGAAGATCGCCCTAAAGGGACCACCCTGGCATTTACGGACTCTTGATTATGTGGAGCTACAAATATATCTGGATTCCGATCCGCAGAATGCCATGGAGATCGAACAGGAAGCAGCCCGCAAGCGAGAGACGGTTCTCAAGTCTTCACCACTTTTAACAGCGCGTGTTCTAATTAAGCAAAGCCAATCAATCGAGGCGCTGGTGCTGTTGGAGCGTGAGCAGGCGAATGCCGGCAAGTATGGACATTTTCGAAATACATGGCTGTTTATCCTGAAAGCCCTGGCGTATTTCCAACAAAAGGAGCATGTTGCTGCCCTGAACTCATTAAAGCTGGCGCTCGAACTGGCAGAATCTGAAAACGAGGTGACTGCATTTGTGCGTGAAGGGGCAGCGATGGAAAAAATGCTCCGACTGGCCGAGGCGAGATCCATTGCCCCGGCATTTGTTTCACGGCTGTTGGCAGCCTTCGAGTTCCGCCGCAAGCTTAGTCCGGAACCGGTCTCTGTTACCGAGACTTTGATCGAGTCGTTGAGCGAGCGTGAGCTGGAGGTGCTGCAGCACTTGAACAGCTATCTCTCCACACCAGAGATCGCCAATTTATTGGTAGTATCAGCCAACACCGTGCGAACGCACATCAAGAGCATCTACGGAAAATTAGGTGTTCACGGGCGCAGTGGAGCGGTAAGGCGGGCGAAGGAGTTGGCTCTGCTGGTATAAACCGCACTATTTGTGAGCGGGTTGGTACTTCCCATCCCTGCCAGTTCGGCAGGGATTTTTTGTTTCACCTGATTTGGGTGATGACATAAGGTCTAAGACGGATTATTCTACAGTTGGTCAGCCCAGTAAAAAAAAGACTCAAAGGGCTGAAGATATGTATCAAAGGAGATTAACTTGAACCAAACCCAGCCATCAATTTGGGAAGTAGTTGTCAAGAGCATTGTGACCCATACGGTTACATATATCATCCTGGGTTTTTTGGCATCTGCGATCCTGATGTCCTTCCCTATCCTTGGCTTATTTGGGCTGGTCAAATAAGCCCGACTGATGAGGAGGAAATAATCTATGAGTGACTCTGTGATCGAAATAAAAGATTTTCGCAAAACATATGCTGATTTTGTTGCCGTGAACGGTATCAGTTTTGATGTAAAGGAAGGCGAGATTTTTGGCCTGCTCGGCCCAAATGGCGCTGGAAAGACCAGCACCCTGGAATGTCTGGAAGGCCTGCGCACGCCGAGCGGCGGCTCATTGCGAGTGGCAGGCATTGATCCAGCCAGAGAGCCTCGCAAACTCCGAAACCTGATCGGAGTACAACTACAATCGGCAGGATTCCCAGACAGTATCACACCAGACGAAGCCATGCGCTTCTTCTGTGCCTATCACGACGTGGCACCCCGCTTCGACCTGCTGGAAAGGCTGGGCCTGGACGAGAAACGCAGATACCAGTTCTTCGAACTCTCCACGGGGCAGCAACGCCGCATGTCATTGGCCCTGGCGGTGGCGCACAATCCCCGGGTACTCTTCCTGGACGAACCCACATCCGGGCTGGATGTGGCGACCCGTGCTGAGTTGCATGGCATGCTGCGAGAACTCCAAACCGATGACACCACGATCATCCTTGCAACCCATGATATGGCCGAAGCAGAACAGATGTCAGACCGGGTGGCTATCCTGTTGCAGGGCAGGATCATCAGTATCGGCACCCCGATAGAGATAACAGCCACCGGAGCAGGTTTAACAAAGATTTCGGTCCGAACCCAGGAAGACAGTCTATCTGTCTCCAGCATCACCTTCCCGGCGGTCAAAGATCAAACGTTCAAAGATGATTACAACATCTACTTCAGCTCGGATATTGGGCCTACGCTATCGGCCCTTATCTCCCACATCGAGACCCAGGGAGATGCACTGGTCGACCTGCGGGTGGAACGACCATCTTTGGAAGATCGTTTCATTGAAATCACCAAAACGGGAGTTGCCCAATGAACGCTTTCATCCATCACTTCTCTTTCGAGTTTCGAACGGGTATCCGAAACAAAACGTCTCTTCTGATGAACTATTTATTCCCTCTGGGCTTTTACCTGATGATGGGATTCGTCATGGCAGCGATCAACCCGCCTTTCCGGGAGAATATCATCCCGGCGATGGTTGTATTTGGGATCCTGGCTGCAACATTGTTGGGAATACCGGATCCGTTGGTCACCGCCCGTGAAAATGGCGTGTTCCGCAGCTACAAGATCAACAGAATCCCCTCCATCTCGATCCTGAGCATCCCAGCCTTGACCACAATTCTGCATCTGGTCATTGTGGCAATATTAATCACTGCCACTGCCCCCTTACTCTTTGACGCACCGTTGCCGGTAAACTGGCTCAACTACGCCATCATCTTTGGCGCGATGGCATTCGCTTGCGTGGGATTGAGCGTCCTGATCGGAGTGGTCTCCCCGAGTTCACGCATGACGGTGCTATGGTCACAGCTCATTTTTGTCCCATCCATGTTGTTGGGCGGCCTGATGCTTCCAAATAAGTTGTTGCCTGATATTGCTGGAAAGATCGCCCAGCTTCTGCCAGCCACCCAGGCGATGAACGCTTTCAATGGATTGGCGATGGGAAAGGTGGCAGATTTCTCACCCTGGGGTTCTGTCTTGGTCCTATTCATCAGCGGTGTTTTGGCATTTGGACTGGCCATCTACCTTTTTAGTTGGGACAGTCGCAACACAACGCGGCGAGGCCATCCGTTGCTGGCATTGCTGGTTTTATTGCCATATATTGTTGGAATATTCTTACTAGCGTAATCAACACAAGACAAATTAATCAATTCTCTACGACTGTAGGGAGAAGAACAATGAAAAACAATCGTCTTTCAGCAAAAGATTGGTTTGAGCGTATCCTTTTGGCCTTGCTGTTCACAGCAATTGGATCGTTGATCATGATCGTTTTCAGCCCATGGCGGCCGTTGCTTGGCAGTGTGGAGGATTACCTTGGTAGGATCGGTTTGATCGTCCTGCTCCTGGCGGCGGTGTTGTTGGTGCGCAGGAGGGCGCGGTTTGAGAAGTACTGGCAGATATTGCTAGGCTTGCTAATCATGACCGTTGCGGTTTCTCTTGACTGGTTTCTTGGGATCTATCTGATCAAGCACCTAGGTGTAAACGGGGGAACTCCGGCTGGTTTTGCTCTTATGAAACTGAATGAATGCGCCGTGATCGTATGCGTGATCATTCTCTTTACCCTGTTGTCGGGCGGCAGCCTAGGCTCAATCTTCATCCAGAAAGGCAATCTGAAACTAGGACTCATCCTCGGCTCGGTCACTTTCGTCCTCGCGGCAGCCGGCTCCATACCCATGGCGAACTTGTTCAACGCCAAAGACCTGAGCCTTGCCAGGATCGTCCCATGGATCCCTTGGGTATTGATCTCTATCCTGGCAAACGGCGCCCTGGAAGAGCTACTCTTCAGGGGATTGTACCTTCGCAAACTGGAACCCTTCTTTGGGAAATTTATGTCGAATTTCCTGATCGCCTTCGTATTCACGCTCCTGCACGGGTCGGTGAACTACACAACAGATCAGTATTTATTTCTTGCCATTCTGCTCCCACTGGCGCTGGTGTGGGGATATGTCATGCAAAAAACAGATAGCGCGTGGGGTTCGATCTTGTTCCATGCCGGAATGGATATCCCGATCATGCTTGGCATTTTCTCGAATCTATAACAGGTTTTTCCGGGTAATAGTACCAGACATGGAAGAGCGTTTGAATGACTGGAATCGATTTTGAAAAGCAAGTGAGGCAGGATATGGACATCATCGTTCAAGTTATAGGACTGCGCAAGATTTATGGGGCAACCGTCGCCGTGGAGGATGTCTCGTTCGAAGTGCGCGAGGGCGAGATTTTTGGGATGGTTGGCCCGAACGGTGCCGGGAAAACCACCACCATCGAATGCCTGGAGGGCCTGCGAAAATCGGACGCTGGGACAGTGCGCGTCCTGGGGGTGGACCCGCAGCGCGAGAGCCTGACCCTGCGGGAACAAACCGGTATGCAATTGCAGCAGTCCAACCTGCCTGACCGGATAAAGGTCTGGGAAGCATTGGACCTTTACGCCTCGTTTTACCCCAAAGCAGCCGACAGGAAGAAATTACTCGTGCAGTTGGGGTTGGAAGAGAAGCGCAACACACTCTTCTCAAAACTCTCCGGCGGGCAGAAGCAGCGCCTGTTCATCGCCCTGGCACTCCTGCCGGACCCACAGTTGGTCTTTCTGGA
>CAIQQN010000110.1 GCA_903873975.1 uncultured Anaerolineales bacterium | reverse complement strand
TTCATCCGCTTTTTCCTTTTTATAACTATCAAGCAGAGTATACCGCAAAGGTCCTTTTGTTGGTTTTAAGACACACCTCTGCGTAGATGAAAATTCTAATGTAACCGCTCAACGCTGGTTATTTCCTCGCTTTGGAAGAATAAATAACTATCCAGGGTCAGATGAAATACAAATCGCCAGGGGAGAAAAGTGGGCGACCTTATTTCAGGAAATAAAAGAGTAAAATAATAACCTGGATTGAGTATGAGTGAGAAATTACCTCTCAGCTATACCAAGATCACCATCCCAGGCAGCCGCCCGGATATCCTGCACCGGGCGCGATTGTTGGCGCTCTTTGACGACATTCTCGACCGGAAACTCACCATCATCACCGCACCGGCCGGATACGGGAAGACCTCCCTATTGGTGGATTTTGCCCACCAGTCCGAGATGCTGGTCTGCTGGCTCTCGCTGGATGCTCTTGATAAAGATCCCCAGCGTTTCATTGCTTACCTTATCGCTGCCCTGGCAGAACGTTTCCCCAATTTCGGGAAGCGGTCCACTGCCGTTCTCAGAACGGTGACCAGTTTTGAACAGGATTCCGAACGGCTGCTCTCCAGCCTAATCAACGAGATGGATGACCAGATTGACGAGCATTTTGTGCTGGTTGTGGATGATTATCACTTTGTGGATTTCATCCCCCACATCCGTGACCTCTTCAGCCGTTTTGTTTCCCTGGTGGGTGAGAATTGCCATGTGATCCTTGCCTCGCGCCGCCTGCCGACCCTGCCCGATATCACGCTCATGGTGGCACGCCAGCAGGTTAGCGGGTTTGACCTGGAAGAACTGGCTTTCCGTCCTGATGAGATACGCACACTTTTCGAGAAGAATTATGGCGTTAAACTCGCCGAAGAGGCTGCCGAAGAATTGGTTCAACAGACTGAAGGATGGATTACCGGCCTGCTTCTTTCGGCAACCGAAGTGACCCGCGGCGAGCCGGAGCTTTCAACTGCCACGCTCCGGATAAGCCGGACGCGCACTGCACGCGCCTCTGGCGTGGACCTGGCTGTTTACCTGGACCAGCAAGTCCTCTCCCAGCAGCCTCCTGAACTGCGCCGGTTCCTGCTCCAAACGTCGCTACTCGAAGAATTTGACACTGACCTGTGCGAGGCGGTCCTGGGCGGCGGGGATTGGAAGAATTTACTCGAAACAGTCAAACGTAACAGTCTTTTTGTGCTGCCGGTCGGCCCGCAAGGAAAATGGTTGCGCTACCATCATCTCTTTGGGGAGTTCCTTCAGGAGCGCATCCTTCAGGAGTCGCCAGAAACAGCAAATACCATTCTCGCGCGCCTGGCTGATGTCTACGAAGAACGCCGCGAATGGGAAAAAGCCTATGCCCTAATCCGACAGATTGGAAACCCAGATGCCCTGGCAGGACTAGTCGAACGGGTTGGACCGCTCGTGCTGTCAAGTGAGCACCTCATTACCCTCCAATCCTGGCTGGAAGAATTCCCAGCCGCGTTGCTCAAAAAACGACCTGCCTTGATTTCGCTGAAAGGTGCGTTTCTGTGCGGTCTGGGCGATGGACGCGCGGCATTGCCGCTGCTCGATCGTGCCATTTCGATGCTCCAAAATGCGAGCGATCTTCCCGGCTTGCCACTGACTCTCGTGCGACGCGCGGCTGCCCGCCGTTTGGTGGGAGACTATGCTGGCGCTGTTCAGGATGCCGATGAAGCCCTCCGTTTAGCTGGAACTACTTCCGACCGGGAACATATAAGCGCTGAAGCACAACGGTTCAAGGGGTTCTGCCTCTTCCGACTTGGTCGGGTGGAGGAGGCAGTCGCATCTTTGGAAGATTCTCTGCGTCGGTATGAAAAACTGGGCGAGCCGGATGGTATCGCCCGCCTGCAAATGGAATTGGGATGGGTCTGCCAGGCCACAGGCAAACATGCTGCTGCGGCGCGGTTCTACCAGAAAGCCCTGGCGGAATGGAAGCGGGAAAATAACCTGTACTCACAGGTCAACGCCCTGAATAACCTGGCCGTTTTGTATTATATTCAAGGTGATTACGAATCGGCGGTCAAGACTCTGGAAGAGGGGCTGGCATATGCCCATCAGGGTGGTTTTCACTGGCAGGAAGCATTGCTGCTCGCCAGCCTGGGTGATGTTCTTTCTGATATAGACGAGTACGAATCCGCTCATCATATTTACGCCACAGCCTTAAGACTTGCACAACAGGTCAGTTATCAATTCCTGGTGAACTATCTATTACTGGTGCAGGCGCGTCTGGCGCGCTTGCGGGGCCGATTCCAGGAGGCGCGTGTCCAGCTGCAGGAAGCCCGTCCATTGATTCAATCCGCTGGTTCAAATTACGAGTTAGGTTTGTTGTATTTGGAGAGCGGTTGTCTGTCGCTGGCGGAAGCGAATCTCCAGCCTGCCCGCTCTGAATTGCAGAACGCCCTCGATCAATTCCAGCGCGGCAGCCTGACGGCGGAGGCAGAATGGAGCCGTGTTTGGCTGGCCGCGACCGTTGCCAGGTCTGGGGATGAAGCGGCGGCGCGGAATCACCTGCGGATTGTTCTGGCGGCACTCTCTCAGGATACGGGGGATTCGCCTCTGGTTCACATGCTGCGCCATGCAACCCCCTGGTTGGCAGATCTGCATTCTGACCCGGAAATTGATCCACTATTAGGACGTGTGACCCAGGCCGAGCAGCGCCTTCCGGCCCTGCGCAAACGCCTGCGGCGGTTGCTGAAGGCCGTCCCTCTGCAAACCTCCCGGCTGACCATCCAAGCCCTGGGTAAACCACAAGTGCGCATTAACGGGAAACTGGTAACTTTGTCGCAATGGCAGACGGTCTCTGTCCGCGATCTGTTTTTCTTTTTTTTGATGAGTTCGCGACCTGTTAGCAAGGATGAAATTGGTGCAGTCTTTTGGCCGGAGATTGACCCTGCCCACTTGAAACTAAGGTTCAAAAACAATCTTTACCGGTTGCGGCATGCCTTGGGGCAGGATGCCATCTTATACGAGAATAATTCGTATTTTTTCAACCGCCATCTGGATTATGAATACGATGTTGAGGAGTTCGATACTCATCTTACACAGGGGAAGATAGCTGAGCAGGCTGAAGATAAAATTGCTCATTTACGTGCTGCCGCCAAACTTTGGCACGGTCCTTACCTTCAAGATATGGATGCCATCTGGGCCTGGCCTGAACGCCAGCGCCTGGAACGTGCCTGCCTGGAGGCGTTGCGGCAACTTGCCGAACTACATCACCAGTCCGGAGACCGGGAATCTGCTTTGCAGACCTGCCAGCGTGCCTTGGAAGTGAACCCCTGCCTTGAAGATTTCCATCGCCTGGCGATGCGCCTCCACGCCGACCAGGGGGACAGGCTGGCAGTCATCTGGCAATATCAGGCCTGCCGCGATGCATTGCAAACCGAATTGGATGTTGCCCCATCGGAAGAGACACAAGCGTTATATCAGCGCCTGATCGCCTAAGCCGCACTGAACGTCACCTGTGTACTGCATAACTTACCGGCTGAGCGTCGCCCCTTTTATGTAAGAAGCTGTAAAAGCTCCTTGGGTGTTTTTTGATTTCTTAATCTTAACAATTTAGTTTGAGGCCACCTTTGAAGCCTGCCTTGGCGTATTATTTACACATAATCCAACACAAAGAGGAGTCATATGAAAAACCAAATCGCAAAACTTTTCGTCTTTACCCAGAAGATCAATCGCCAACACATCCAAATTGCCCTTGCGCTTCTGGCATTGGGTCTGTTTGTTCTGGGTGCTGGCGCTCCGGCGGATGGCGGCGGAGTACTTCCTCACTAAAAAATGATTTTGCTGGTTGCCATCCTGGCCGGGCTGGTGGTCGGACTGTCCCTCGCCCGCTTACAGAAACGCCCGTGGACGGTTCCACTGCTGCGCAAGCCCTGGCTGGTCATCATCGCCTTTTTACCCCAGTTCTTTAACCTGTACCTGCCAGCAACTCGCACCCGGGCAGGGGATGACTTGGCGGTTGCCGGGCTGATAGTTTCCCTGGTCCTGCTCCTGGTTTTCTGCTGGTTCAACCGGCGGCTATCTGGAGCGTGGTTGCTTGCATTAGGCCTGGCTTTTAATCTGCTGGTCATCGCCGCCAATGGCGGATTCATGCCGATCAGCCCGCAGACTGCCAGTCGCCTTATCTCGCCCGAAATCCTGGCAACTCTTGGGAACGGAGACAGGTTCGGCTACAAGGATATTCTGCTCCTGCCTGAGCAGACGCGCCTGATCTGGCTCTCCGACTTTTTTTTACCACCGGAAGGGTTCCCTTACCAGGTTGCTTTCAGCCTTGGAGATGTGTTCATTGCCGCGGGAGCCTTCTGGTTGATGGTAACCCAGGGCAAGACTCTGGAAGCAATAAAAAAAATAGCAAAGGATAGCCAATGAAAACTACAAAAGAGCTTCAATTACCTGTCTCCCTGGCGGTTTCTCCATCGTTGGAAGACCACCTTGAATTATTTCGCCTGCTGGCTGCGGCAATAGTCAATCCATCGTTCAGGAATCTGCTGCTAATTGATCCGAAACAGGCCATTGATAATGGCTACCAGGGAGAGACTTTCCTCCTTTCCGATGCAGAACGTTACATACTCCTGTTTATTCACGCTGACTCGTTGGCTGAATTAGCCAGGCAAATAGCCCAGGCCTTTCGGTTGGATGTTAACACACAATCGTACTCCTTTGCCCAGGCACCGGTTTTCATCGGTTACTGAGCTGTAAATACCGGATGGTGCGGAGGAACGGGGCACGTTGGAAAAGGGGACCATCGTGCTCCGCGCCCGCGTCCCTGGCGTTATCGAGGATAGAATGAAAATCGATTCTGAAAACAACTCAGGTAATGAACCGCAAGCAGATGCAGCCATCAAACTGGATGCGATTTTTCGCGCTCTTCCCGACCTGCTTTTTTACATGGACTCGAGCGGCCGGATTTTAAGTTACAAGGCCGGCAAATCATCTTCTTTGTATCTATTACCGGAGCAATTTCTGGGCCGGCAGATGCAGGCCATCCTTCCCCCCGATGTAGGCCAGAAATTTTTCCAGGCTTTTCAAGAAACCCTTCAGACCGGCAAGGTGGTCTCATTTGACTACCAGTTGCAGGTTCCGGATGGACAACGCTGGTTTGAGGCCCGCCTGGTCTCATCGGTAGAATCGCGGGTGATTGCCATCGTCCGTGATGTCACTGACCGTGTAACTACCGCTGAACAGGTCCAGCGCCACTTAAAGCGGTTATCTGCTTTGCATTCCATTGACGCAGCCATCACATCCAGTTTTGACCTGAATGTCATTTTGTCAGTCATCCTGCGACAAATCACCGGCCAGCTTGGCGTGGATGCCGCCAATATTCTGCTGCTCAACCAGCGGACCCGCATGTTGGAATTTGCGGCCGGACATGGATTTCGCTCGATGACCTTTCAACATACTGCCATAATGATCGGTCAAGGTTGTGCCGGGACCGCTGCCCTTGAAAGGCGCACTGTGAGTATCCCCACTTTGGATGACCAACAAGCAGGATTCCCGTTTTCGCCGGGGTTGGCGCGGGAGAAATTTGCCAGCTACTATGCAGTTCCATTGATCGCCAAAGGTCAGGTGAAGGGAGTTTTGGAAATTTATCATCGCTCGATTCTGAAACCTGCCGATGATTGGTTCGAATTTCTCGCGACTCTGGCCGGGCAGACTGCCCTCGCAATTGACAGTGCATCCCT
>CAIQQN010000109.1 GCA_903873975.1 uncultured Anaerolineales bacterium | reverse complement strand
TCAGCAGGGGGCATCTCAAGGTGGTAAGTGGTTTATCCGCGGGGAAGGTATAACCAAAGTAGAAGTTCGCTTCGAAGTATGCCCAGTTCATGAAGATGAACATCACCATCCCGGCCAGGATGCCAATGGAAAAGAAGATGATACCCAGCGTGCGAAATAACTTCTTTTTAGTCTGCATAAAATGCCCTTGCCTTCTCCGCGTGGATTGTGACGGTATTCACAGCGATGCAAGACGGGATTATACCGCAACGCAACTGTTTACCGGTTATCCCCATCCCCGCCGATCATGCCGCGTTCCAGGCGCGAGAACAATTTTTCCAGATTGTGCCCGGCAACTTCGTCCAGCGAAATTTCCAGCTCGGTGCAGACCTGGGCCAGGTACCACAGCACGTCGCCGAGTTCGCCCTGAAGGGCTTCACGGTCTGCCACGCTGATGACCCCGGACTTGTCGCGGAAAATCTTCTTGATCTTCCCGGCCACTTCCCCGGCCTCGTTGGTCAGCCCGAGGGTGGGGTAGATGACCGGATGCCCGATGGATGGATATTTGGCGGTCTTGCGGGATTGGGTCTGGTAGTCGGTGAAGTTCATAAGAATCACTCCTCCAGCAAATACGCCAGCACCCACCTGGTCGTTGCCACCAGCGCTTCGGTGTGGGTGCGCTCGTAGTTATGCGAGGCGTCCACGCCGGGGCCGATGAGCGCCACCGCCGCATCCGCACCCGCGCTCCACCAGGCCTCGCCGTCCGAGCTGTAGTGCGGGTAAATGTCCACCTTGTAGGGGATTTCGTTCTTCTCGGCCATTGCCCGCAGCCGGTTCGACATGTCGTGATGGTACGGCCCGCCGCTGTCCTTGACGCACAACGAGGCGTGGAACTCGTCCGAGTTCTGGCCCTCGCCCACGGCGGCCATGTCCACCACCAGCAGTTCTTCCACGTCGGCCGGGATGCCCGCCGCCGCGCCGTGACCGACCTCCTCGTAGTTACTGATCAGGAGGGTCGTCGTCCGGGCAGGTTGGCGTCCGGCGTCCGCCAGGGCTTTGACCGCCGTAACCAGCACGGCAACACAGGCCTTGTCGTCCAGGTGCCGGGAACGGATAAACCCGGCATTGACCTCCACGCGCGGGTCGAAGGCCACAAAGTCCCCCACCCCGATACCCAGTTCGAGCGTTTCCGCCTCGGACAGCGTGCGGGCGTCCAGCCGTACCTCGAGCGTGTCCTCGCTCCGTTTCATCTCGCCCACTTCCGCGCCGAAGACGTGGCTGGAGGCTTTGGTCAGCAGGATGGCGCCGCGCACCTGCCGCCCGGAGCGGGTGAAGACGGTACAGCCTTCGCCCTCGATGGTGTTCCAGACGAAGCCGCCGATCTTGGACAGTTTCAGCCTCCCGTTGGACTTGATCTCCTTGACCATCCCGCCCAGCGTGTCCACGTGCGCCGTCACAGCGCGCGGAGCCTCGTCCTGGTCGCCGCGCCAGGTGGCGGTCAGCGCTCCCTTGCGGGTGCGGGACAGTTTGAGAGTAGGGAAGGCTTTGAGGGTCTGTTCGGTGAACGAGATCGCCAGTCCGGCAAAGCCGGTGGGCGAGGGCGTGTTGAGCAGTTTGGTCAGGAAGTCGAGTAGGAAGGGAGTGTCGATTTCGGGCAGGTTGGACATGGTTTCCTCCGTCGGGAGAATTATACGTTAAAAATAGCCGGGAACATGATAGGATATGGGGTATGCGACCCATCCGTGCTTCCGAAGTAGGCTCTTACATCTATTGTGCGCGGGCCTGGTGGTACCACCAGCAAGGGGTCGAATCCATCAACCAGGCCGAAATGACCGCCGGGACCGAACTCCACCGCCTCCACGGGCGGCAGGTCATCGCTTCCGGTTTGACGCGGGCACTGGCGTTGGTTTTGCTGCTGGCGGCGCTGGTCCTGCTCGTCGCCTTCTGCACCAGGCAAATTATTTAATATCCATCCTAGAATTGCTCTTGCCGCCGTCCCCGGCGGCGGGGACGCCGCCTGGAGCATAATTTTCGGACACCCCATTGGTACTTTATGATCTCCCTTTACCTCGGTCTCGCCATCCTGTTGATCGCCATCGTCCTGTTTATCATCGCGGGACGCCAGCGCCGCCGCGCCGGCCTCCCCGGCGGGCGGGTGGTCTACACCGACACGCGCGCCTGGGGTGCGGTCGAGAAGCCGCTCTTCGATGCGCACCTGGGCCTGACCGGCAGACCGGATTATCTCGTTGAACAGAACGGCAAACTCATCCCGGTGGAGGTCAAGACCGGGCGTACGCCCGAAGCGCCCTATGACGCGCACATTTTCCAGGTGGCGGTCTACTGCCTGCTGGTCCAGAAGACCTATGGCAAGCGCCCGCCGCACGGCATCATCCACTATCCGGCCCGTGACTTTGCCGTGGACTACACACCCGAACTCGAATCGGCCCTGCTCGACCTGCTGGCCGACATCCGCCGTGACGAACACCGCCTCAACGTGGAACGCTCCCACGAAGACGAGCAACGCTGCCGCCGCTGTGGGTATCGCAATGCCTGCGATGAGAGGTTGGCATGACTCCCGGAAGAATAGCGGAGCGAGGTGCGGGGCTTCGTCTCCGCTTCGCTCAGACCGCCTCGACCAGGCCATGGTATTCGATTGTTTTTGGAAAAAAAAGGAACAAACGAATACTCCCAAGTTCGCGCATTCTCTTCGAGGGCTTCTTTCTATATATAAGACACCAGTCACGGCAGGAAATTCTGGCCCGGAGGTGTTTTTGCAAAACAAACGAATACCCTCCCGGAATGCCCCCCTCCCGGAAGTGCACCGGGACGATGTATAGTCCCCCATTTCACCCCGCCAAGAACACGGGGCAAGCGTTCAGAAATGGGGGGAGATGATTCCCGGGGCGTTCCGCCGGAAAAGCAACGAGGTGATTTCCCGGGGGAATACCGGGACGCAGTGATGGGTCTTCGTCTCCGCTTCGCTTCGCTCAGACCGCCTCGACCAGGCCATGGTATTCGTTTGTTTTTGGAAAAAAAAGGAACAAACGAATACTCCCAAGTTCGCGCATTCTCTTCGAGGGCTTCTTTCTATATATAAGGCACCAGTCACGGCAGGAAATTCTGGCCCGGAGGTGTTTTTGCAAAACAAACGAATACCCTCCCGGAAGGCTCCCCTCCCGGAAGTGCACTGGGACGATGTATAATCCCCCCATTTCACCCCGCCAAGAACACGGGGCAAGCGTTCAGAAATGGGGGGACATGATTCCCGGGACGTTCCGCCGGAAGAGCAACGAGGTGATTTCCCGGGGGAACACTGGGACGCAGTGATGGGTCTTCGTCTCCGCTTCGCTTCGCTCAGACCGCCTCAGACTTTTCAGGCACGAAGTATCGTGCCCTTACAAGCACTTGCTTCGGAGGTTTCGATTGTTAAAGTACAAAAGAACATGCGCCAAGGAAGATTTCGTCTTATTGCTGTGCGTTATTATTATAGCACATGCGTTCTAAATATACAAACCCGAGATTTCTTGAAAAATGAGGCGGGAATCAAACGAACCCTTGACCTGCGCGGTTGAAACCGCTTCCCAGCACATGAAAGTCCTTCGGACTGACGCTCGAATAGCGTTAAGACAAAAATCCCGCCAGCAAGCGCTGGCGGGATTTTTTATTATTCAGTTTTTTGCCCCCTTTCGAAACACAACGCTGCTATTTCAGGCCAGCGATCACCCATCTGGCATCATCGATGAGCAGCTTGGCTGCTGCGGAAGAAATGTGTTTCCCGCTTTGGGCTTTCACATGCTCAATGAATTCATTCAGATATTCGATAGCAAGTCTTGTCCTACCTCTGTTCAGGGCAGTTTGAGCATCCTTCAAATCATCCAGCAATTTCCCTGGGATGCATTTACCACCGAGTTGGTTATTGCCACCGTGTTGGTCATTGCCATCTTTACAGCCCTGCTTATCGATCTTACCTTCGGCGACGAAGCGATTCACGCTGGCCATCAGGCTCTGGATGGTGGCGGTCACATTGAAGGTGACCGACTTGCTGGACCCGTTGCCCAGATTGTCAACAGCTGTCACCATCAGAGTATGGATGCCAAGTGGCAGAGTGTACAGGTCGATTTTCTTTCCACTATCCACTGTTATGCTGTCAAGTTTAGCTCCCAAAGTCTTAAGACCAGAAAGTAAATCAATGGCTTGGAAGTCAAGCGTCAGGAAGTTCGGGTGCAGGTAAGACTGGGCGGCAATTGGAGCATTGATGGTGATAACCGGTGCTGTGTCATCCACGATGTCAGTCTCGTCCAGCGTACTGGGATTGCCCAGATTGTCCGTGCATGCTACGGATAACTTATGCGCCCCATCGGGAACCGGCAGGGAGAACTTGGCGCCAGTATAGGGAACTATTGATCCGTTATCCACCTTAAGGGTGCAAACCGCCACCTCGCTGCCTGTGCCGTCAGTGGAAGCCACGCTGATCTGCGTGTTGGATTTGACGAAGGTGGTTGTCCCATTCACAAACACCGGAGCTTCGATCGTCTTGGTAAGGATCGGGCCGGTGTTGTCGAGAATATCCGTCTCGGTGAATGTGGAGGTATTGCCGGCTTTGTCGACTGCATTTACGGTAAGAGTGTAGACTCCGTCTGGTCCTGAAAGGGTCAAAACATTGTCCCCTGCCGTGCAGGCAGGATTGGTTGTGCCACCCGGACCTGTGACCGCGATGGCGCAGCTCGCCAAGCCGCTTATCGTATCACCGACATTGATCTTCAGAGTGGTTGCAGAGGTGATAAAGGTATTGGTACCACTGGTATAGAGAGGTGTTCCAAGCGTCTTGTTGATGGTTGGCGGAGCCGAATCATTGATGAAGCTCAGCCGCCCTTCGATGGCTGGGGAAACAGGAGTTTTGGCGCGAATGTAGTCGATCACCGCATCCCGGACATAATACTGGGTGTCATGGACGATCTGGTTGAGCGGCCACAAACTTACGCCATTGTTATTGAAGTTGCACGAACCCGCTGCCAGGTAGTTGACCGTTGAGACGATGTAGTACTTGCTGGCATTCGTGAAGTCAACATCCTGACCGTTCACCTTTAGAGAAACGACATAGCTCTTGGCGGGATCGTAGGCCGCAGGATAGAGATCGTTATAGGTGATCTTGCCCACCGAGTTGGTGTCGATCATGCAGGTGGTGTAGTAGGAGTATCCGCCATAACCCGGAACATACTTATAGTAATAGTAGTTGCGGTAGGCGCGCTCCAGCACCGCCTTGAGTTGTGGACCGTTCATCTTCAGCACCACCAGCGAATTCTCGTAGGGCATACCGGCGAACATATCAGCTATCGTCAAAGTAACTGGGCTAGCTGGAGTGGCTCCTGCAGCCATCAGCTTGTTGGTCATGGCACCTGAGAGATGAAAATCGACATCAGTGATGCCATGCTGCGCCAGCTCCCAGACGGAGGCATCCGCCTGAAGATTGGCGCCATTGGTCTCCTGGGTGAAGGCTGCCAGGGTGTCAATGGGCACGGTGGTCTGGCCAACAACCGTGTTGTTGTAGGTGGTCAGTTGCGCCACGTACGGAGCGACGATGGCCTTGATGGCAGGATCTTCCACAGTGGCCATGGTCACCGAGAGGTACTGCCCGACCCGGCTGACCACTTCGTAACCGCCGCCAGCCTTGGCACGCACGCCGATGATAACTTCACCCAGGGTATTATTGTAGCGATAGGCTTGGTTGATGATCACTGGCGCGCCGTCCGGGTTGCCAACGATCGTTGGCAAGAACTTATACGGCGCCTCGGGGCTGGCTGGGTTGGTGTGGCTGTGTGCGCCGATGATGGCGTCGATCCCGGACACCTGCGCGGCCAGGTTGGTGTCCACGTTGCTATCCACTTCGACGCTCTTGGGGTTCGTGGTGAAGCCGATGTGGGTCAGAGCAATCACTACATCGTTGCTCGCACGCAGCGCAGGAACATCGTTCTGGGCGGTGGTGATCGGGTTGCTGAAGGTCAGGCCGGGGATGTTGCTGGGCAGCTCGTAATTGGGTACGCGGTGGTTGCCGATGCCCAGGATGGCGATCTTGATGCCGCCCTTCGTCAAGGTAATGTATGGTTGCACTCCTTGTCCACCAGGGCCCACCGTAGCCAGGCCGTAAGCGCCGCTATCCGAGATATTGGCTGCCAGGAGCGGGAATAGGGCCTGCTTGAAGATACCGTCGAAGACGGTGCTCCCGTAGTTGAACTCGTGGTTGCCCAAGGTCATGGCATCATAGTTCATCGCATTCATCACCGCGATCATCGGGTTGGTCTTCAGGGCATCTGGCAATGAGGTACCATCCGAAGCAAATCCGGAATAGGATGACTTGAAGTAGTACATCATCGAGTCACCCTGGATCTGGTCGCCCCCGTCGAGCAGCAGGGTGCGGGTGGGGTTGTGCAGGCGCTCCTGATTGATCAGGGTCGCCAGTTGGGTATAACCGACGTAGGCACCCATGGTCAGGTTGCCGTGCGAGTCATTGTGGTGCAGGATGGTGATCGGGATGATGTTGCCGCAGCACGTATCCGTGCCATCCCGCAGGATGCGACCGTCGAGTGTTCCATCACCATTGGGTCCCATATAAGCGGTGGCTGGTGTGCCATAATTGGCTGCTACATAAGCATCGACGGCATTGAGCATATCCCCCCAATAGGTGATATTGGTCATGTACTTAAAACCGGCATAGTTATCCCCGCCGGCGGGAGCCAGAAACTCATTGGTGCCCACCTTGTAGGTCTTGTTCATGTCCAGCGGGTCACAAACCTTGGTAACCTTGTTCACTACACAGTAGTCAAACGCGCCCCAGGCGTAAGGTTGCGGGCCAGGTAGGGCATCGGAGTAGCGGTAGAATTTGTAGCGCAGGCCAGCAGGCTGGATGGCGCCCTTTCCAAGCGTGGCACTTTGATTGAGCACCTGCAAAATCTGAGCGCCAGTCATGTCGCCGACCACGGTGGCATTGCCAAAGGGCAGGATGGTGAACATGTTGCCATAGGTCAACAGTGCTGGTGCGTGAGTGCCTGCAACGCAGCCTGTGTTAACCCACGTAAACGTAATGCCGTTGTAGCACCAATCGGTGCGAATGCCGCCGGCATTGTTGAAGAAGATATCGATGTCGTTGGCTGAACCACTGTCGGTGTTCAGGTAGTTGTAGATGGCATCGTCGACGAAATTGCCCATCATGTTATCGCCGTTGTAGTCGCGCAGCAGGTCAACCGACGAGTAGCCAATAGGCTGGTTGGTCAATGCCTGATAGGCTGGATCATTCGAATAACCCTGAATCAGGGGCTTGATCGTTGCATCCTCGGTAGACCCGGCAGGGTCGCCGGGATTCGCCGCAGGAACCGGGATGACAATCTTTTGCCATACCACCGTGGCAATGCCGGTGGAGGTATCCAACGTCAGGTCTGCACGACCGAGCTGGCGGCCATTGTAATAGGCCTGGACAACTGTGGTTGTCTTGCCGCCAACCGTAACGGTTCCGGCTGCGCTGAGATTAGAGTGGCTGTGACCGCCGATGATGAGCGGGACGTACTTGCCGGCTGTGAGCAGTTTGTTGGCGAGAGTCAAGTCACCATAGACCGGGATCCCATAGCCGTAGCCGCCGTCGTTATACCCGAGATGGCTCAGGACAATCACGACATCTGCCAGTCCTTTGACCGTGTCGTAGTAATGGATGATCGAATCCGCCGGGTCTTTGAAGCACAGACCGGCGGTGGCGGTGGCAACCGTGATGATCGGGGTTTCGGTCGTGGTCACGCCGATGAAGGCCACTTTAACCGTACCACTTGTCGTGTTGAGTGTCTGGACGACATAGGGCACAACCTTAAACTGATCGGGTACGACCCAGTTGGCAGTGCTGCAGTTACCCGTATCGTTCTTGACGATGTTAGCTGAGACGAAGGGGTAGGTTGCTTGAGTGGTCCGGTCGTTCAGGGTAGACTGGCCCCAGTCGAACTCGTGGTTGCCAAAGGTGGCGACGCTGTAGCCCATGTGGTTGAAAGCATCGATGACGGGCAATCCATGGTTCAGATTCGAGAGCAGCGAGCCTTGCATCTCGTCACCGCCATCAACCAGGAGGGTATTTTGTGCACCGCCCACGGCTGCCTGCTGTTGGGTGACCTGATAAGCCACGCTCGGCAAGCCGGGGTTGCTGCCGGATTTTTCCAATTGGCCGTGGAAATCGTTGGTGTGCAAAATAGTGAAAGTAATGGGGGTTGCGGCCCGGACTGGTGAAATTCCGATGGCTGAAGAGAATAAGGAAAACAAGACGACAAGCGAAACGAATATCGTTACCACTCGCCGAGAGGAGTTGTTCTTAACCATTTTGTTCATCCTTTCATGAATAAGAGAATTGGGTATTGTATTCGTTGCACTCGCGCTTTATAAGTTTTCTTGATTTCCACCTCCTCACATTAAATGTCTATAATACCTACTCACAAAATATTGGTACGAACGCTGCAGACCTCTAACTCTTTGGTTCCACCCACCTTACAAAATTGTAAGGGTATATACATAATATAGAATTGGCATCGAAAAGTCAAGACCCAAATGGAATCTTTAACATTAAAGATTGGTGAATTTTGAAATTGATGGGGCACAGCATCTATCCTGGGTTGTTTTAAAATCAATCGGTTCTTGTTCCAATCAGCATCAAGCCAGTCTGCCTCCCGCCTGCCAGTCCCGCATCGTGGGGGTGAACAACAGGTATAATTACCTCAATGTCCGACACCCCCGCCATCCCAAAACGCATTGCCATTGCCACCCATCCCACCATGCCCGGGGCCGTGACCCCTGCCACCGCCATTGCTGAATACCTGCAAAGCCTCGGCGTGACCGCCGTCCACGGCCTGCTGGATGATGCCTCCCTGCGCCGGGGTGTTACGAATGGCGACTTCGACCTGTTCATTGCCGTCGGCGGGGATGGGACGGTGCTCCGCTCGGCCCACCTGTGCGCCCCGGTCGGCATCCCCATCCTGGGAGTCAACCTGGGACGGCTGGGGTTCCTCATCCAGATCAGCCGCGAGGACTGGCAAAGCGCCTGCGACGATCTATTGAAAGGCCAGTTCTGGATCGAGAACCGCATGATGATCCGCGCCGAGCACAAGCGCTCCGCCGGATCGCTGGGGAACTGGCACGCCCTCAACGAGGTGGTCGTCAGCCGCGGCGCATCCGTCCATCCTGTGCATCTCTCCGCCAGCGTGGACGGGATGCTGCTGACCAACTACGTGGCCGATGGCCTGATCGCCTCCACACCCACCGGTTCCACCGCCTACGCTCTGGCTGCAGGAGGCCCCATCCTGCCGCCAGAACTGCGCAACATCCTCCTGGTCCCGATCGCCCCGCACCTGTCCGTGGACCGGGCTGTTGTTCTCTCCGAAGGGGCTTCCGTCAGCATCACCCTGCGGGATAACAGCGAGGCCATTTTGAGCGTGGACGGCCAGGTTCCGATCACCCTGGCCGATAACGACCAGGTGGAGGTGCGCGCTGGGGATTACGCCGCCCGCTTCGTGCGCTTCGGAGATCCCGGTTACTTCTACCGCAACCTGACCGCTCATATGAACCAGAATCCTGCCATTGGGTTGCCGCGATGATCGAACCCCCGGCTCCCACTTACTGCGCCAACCACCCCGGCGTGGAAACCTCTTTGCGCTGTAATAAATGTGGGAAACCGATCTGCGCCCAATGCGCTGTCCGCACGCCCACCGGCTACCGCTGCAAGGAATGCGTGCGCGGCCAGTTGAAACTGTTCGACACCGCCCAATGGTACGATTATCTCCTGGGGTTTGGAACGGCGGGCATCCTGGGCTTACTGGCCAGCTACCTGGCCAGCCTGATCAGTCGTCTGAGCTTCATTGGCTGGATCCTGATCGTCATTGGAGCCCCCACGGCTGGAATGGTCATCGCCGAAGGAGTGCGCCTGGTAACGCGCAAACACCGCTCGCGCCCTCTTTTCATCACGATTGCCGCAGCCGTGGTCTTGAGCGCCTTGCCGGTCATTATTCTCCATTTGCTTACCCTGGATATCTTTACGCTTATCTTCCAGGGCATTTACCTGTTCATTGCCACACCGGTCGTTTACGCCCGCCTTTCGGGCATTCAAATGACCAGATAACCCATGCTGACCGAACTCCGCATCCAAAACTTTGCCATCATTGACCACCTCGAACTGGACTTTGGGCCGGGGCTGATCGTCTTCACCGGCGAGACCGGCGCGGGCAAGTCCATTATCATGGAATCCCTGGACATGCTGCTCGGCGGGCGCGCGGATGCCACCCTCATCCGCAGCGATGCGGACCTGGCGCGTGTGGAGGGCACCTTCAAGTTATCCGGCCCGGAACGGGCCGCCGCACACGAGATTCTGAAACGCGAGGATCTGCTCGACGAACAGAACTACGTCACCCTCACGCGTGAAGTCCGCCGCGAGGGACGCAGCGTGGCCCGCATCAACGGCCGCACCATCAGCCTGGCGCTGATGAAAGAACTGGGCGAAGTGCTGGTGGACATCCACGGCCAGACTGAACATCTCTCGCTGCTCAACCTGCATGCCCACCTCGGCCTGCTCGACCGTTATGCCAACGTTGAGTCCCAACTGGCAGCCTACCGTAAGACCTACCAGGGCTTGCTCGCCATCCGCCGCGAACTGGAGGAACTGCGCGCAGCCCAGCTTGACGCGGAACGCCGCACCGAAATGCTTACCTTCCAGGCTGAGGAGATCGAGGCTTCCAGGCTCAAGCCTGGCGAGGATGAAGACCTGCGCAAGGAGCGCGACCGGCTGGCAAACGCGGAGTCGCTCGCCAACCTGGCCCAGCAGGCCCTCACCGTTCTGGACGAGGGCAGCTCGGAATCCCCCGCCTCCACAGACCTGATCGGGCAGGTGGTCCAATCGCTGGCGAAACTGGCCCAAATTGACGGGACGCAGAAAGCCCTGGTGGAACAGTCCGTCACGCTGGAAGAAACTCTGGCCAATCTGGCGCGTGACTTGCGTAATTACCTGGAGGCCATCGAATTCAACCCCAAACGGCTGGAAGAAGTCGAAGAGCGCCTTGACCTGATCCGCCGCCTGGAACGTAAATATGGAGGCACGATCGAGTCCACCATCGCCTTCGCTGTCGATGCCCGCAAACAACTCGAAACCATCAGCACCGCCGCCGGGCGCATCAGCGAACTGGAGACCGCCGAATCTGCCACGCTGGCAAACCTCTCCGGGCAGGCTCTTGGACTCTCGCAGAAGCGCAAGGAATCTGCCGAGCAGATGAGCAAGGCCATCGAGGCTGAACTGGATGACCTGCGCATGGCCGCGGCCCGCTTCGCCGTGGATTTCCAGACAAAGCCCGCCGCGGATGGCATCCCCCTGCCTGACGGCACCCGCCTCGCTTTCGATGGAAATGGCCTGGACAAGGTTGAATTCCTGGTGGCGCCGAACCCGGGCGAGGGCCTGAAACCGCTGGTCAGGATCGCCTCCGGCGGCGAGACCTCCCGGCTGATGCTGGCGCTGAAGAACGTGCTGGCGCGCGCCGATCAGGTTCCTACGCTCATCTTTGACGAGATCGACCAAGGCATCGGGGGTCGCGTCGGCGGGACGGTCGGCGAAAAACTATGGCATCTCGGCCGTGCCCACCAGGTATTTGTCATCACCCACCTGCCGCAATTGGCCGTCTTCGGGGACCAACACTTCCAGGTGCAGAAGGTCGTCGAGCAAAACCGCACCTTAACCAAAGTGGCCAAACTGACCGGCGAAGCGCGCACCCTCGAGCTGGCCCAGATGCTCGGAGCAGTGAGCGAGGGCACCCTCCGTTCGGCCCACGATATCCTGCAAAGCGCCCAGGCATTCAAAACCGGGAAAAAAACCACTGCTGATTAAATGGTAAATATCAGGGTTGTCAACTAGTCCATTCGACTGTATAATCCCACTATCTTATCCACCGGAGTTTCTCAACCATATGGAACAAAATGACACCCTTCTCGGGCAGGGGGTTGCGCCTGAGAGCAATCTTCCCGCCGAAGACACGAACAACAATCACACCAACATGGAAACCCTCCTTGACCAGGAGGGCATGTCCCTGGATTTTCCCCAACCCGGCGAGATCCGTACCGGAGTGGTCGCCAGCATCAGCCCATCCCAGATATTGGTCAGCGTTGGCGCGAAATCGGAAGGTGTGATCACCGGCCGCGAACTGGAAGCCATCCCGGCCGAAGAGCGCCTCGCGCTGCAACT
This sequence comes from uncultured Anaerolineales bacterium, assembly GCA_903873975.1. Lineage (GTDB taxonomy): Bacteria > Chloroflexota > Anaerolineae > Anaerolineales > Villigracilaceae > UBA877. Next base: position 2,366 of record CAIQQN010000109.1, on the reverse strand, counting down.
GGGCCAGGAGATCCTGGTCTACGTGTTGTCCGCCGAAGATAACAGCGGGAATGTTGTCCTTTCCTACACGCGCGCCCAGGAACAAAAAGGCTGGGCCGAAGTCGAGAAGATGCTTGAAGAAGGCGGCTCATACGAAGGCAAGGTTGACGGCTTCAACAAGGGTGGTATTATCGTCCCCGTGTTTGGCCTGCGCGGGTTCATACCCGCCTCGCAACTGGGCATCTCCCGCCGCATGGCCGTCACCGGCGATACCCCCGACGCGCGTTATGCCAAAATGATTGGTGAGCCGATCACGGTGCGCGTCATCGAAGTGGACCGCAAGCGCCGCCGCCTGATCCTCTCCGAACGGGCCGCTTCCAGCGAGACCCGCCAGTCCATCAAAGAGCGCGTCATCGAATCGCTGAAAGAGGGCGAGATTTACACCGGCAAAGTCACCAGCCTGGCTGATTTTGGCGCTTTCGTCAACGTCAACGGTGCCGACGGCCTGGTGCACCTGTCCGAGATCTCCTGGGAACGCGTCCAGCACCCCTCCGAGGTGCTGGAAGTGGGCCAGGAAGTGCAGGTCAAGATCATCAACATTGACCGCGAAAAGAAGCGCATCGGCCTGTCGATCCGCGCCCTGCAGAACGACCCCTGGCAGAGCAAGGTGGGCAAGTTCAAGGTCGGCCAACTGGTGGAAGGGATCATCACCCGCCTGACCAAATTTGGTGCTTTTGCCCGCCTGGAAGGTGACCTGGAAGGCTTGATCCACATCTCTGAGATTAGCGAGAATCGCATCGAGCATCCCAAGGAAGCCGGCCTGCACGACGGCAGCGTTGTCACGCTGCGCATCATTCGGATTGATCCCGAACAGCGCCGGATCGGCTTGAGCCTGCGCAAGGTCGACTCGGGTGCTTATAAAGACCTCGACCTGAAACAACTTGACCTCGAAGGCGTCAACCTGGAACTGGTGGACCACGAGTCCATCGAGGAAGTCCCGGTTCCTGAACAGGACCAAAAAGAGGTTGAGCCTGAAAACCCCAGCACGGAACTGGTGGACCAGGAGCCTGTCCAGAAAGAGGCTGAACTTGAAAGTGCCAAACCGGAACTGGTGGACCAGGAGCCTGTCGAAGTAGTCCCGGTTCCTGAACAGGACCAAAAAGAGGCTGAACCTGAAAGCGCCAAACTGGAACTGGTGGACCAGGAGCCTGTCGAAGTAGTCCCGGTTCCTGAACAAGACCAAAAAGAGGCTGAACCTGAAAGTGCCAAACTAGAAGAGGTTGAACCTGAAAGCCCCAGCCCGGAACAACCAGACGACATACCCTCCAAAGACGAGGAAGCCCCCAAAGAATAGGAAAGAGAAACCCGGTTTCTTCCAGAGACCGGGTTTTTGAATTGCCATGCTGCCCCTCATCGTAGACGCCCACGAAGATATTGCCAACAACATCCTGAACTTCGGACGGGACTATACCCGTGCCGCCGTTGAAACGCGCCGCCTCGAAAGAGAGAGCGGTTCGGCGGTTCCTGAACATAACGGCGAGACACTGCTTGGCTGGCCCGATTACCAGCGCGGGCGTGTGGCCGTCGTTTTCAGCACCCTGTTCGTCTCGCCCATCCGCCGCCGGATCGGTGAGTGGGACACACAGGTCTACGCAGATTTCGACCAGGCTCACCGTCTTTACCGCACCCAACTGGATACTTATCACAAGCTGACGGACGAAGCCCCCGACTGTTTCCGCCTCATCGCTTCCCGTGCAGACCTGGAAACCGTACTGGCCCATTGGGCCGATTCCAAGGCTGAAAACCATCCCGTCGGCCTTGTGCCGTTGATGGAAGGAGCCGAGGGCGTGCGCACCCCGACCGAACTGGACGAGTGGTGGGAGTGGGGCGTGCGGGTCATCGGCCCGGCCTGGGCCGGCACCCGCTTCTGTGGCGGCACGCGGGATCCGGGTCCGCTCACCGATGACGGCCGCCTGCTGCTCAAGGCGATGGCCGACATTGGGTTCACGCTCGACCTGAGTCACATGGACGAACTGTCGGCGCGGCAGTCGCTCGACTTCTATCCCGGTCCCATTATTGCCAGCCATGCCAACGCGGCCGCCCTCGTGCCTGGTTACGACGGGAACCGCCTGCTGCAGGATGGCCTCATTCAGGGCATTCTCGAACGGGACGGTATTATTGGCGTGGTGCCGTTCTGCAGGTTCCTGGACTTCGAATGGAAATTTGGCGACCCGCGTGACAGGATTACGCTCGAAACGCTGGCCGCCCATGTGGACCGTATCTGCCAGATGGCCGGGGATGCCCGGCACGTGGGCTTGGGCAGCGACTTCGACGGCGGCTTCGGCCTTTCCGCCGTGCCTGCCGGGGTGGATACGATTGCAGACTTG
>CAIQQN010000108.1 GCA_903873975.1 uncultured Anaerolineales bacterium | reverse complement strand
GGGCCTTCCCCGAGGCGCAGATCACCTTCGAGCCGAATCCGCGCCGCCAGGGCATCGTCGATTCCTGGCCGGAGGACGTGGACGACTCACTGGCCCGCAAAGACTGGGGCTGGAAGCCGGATTACGATGTGGATAAATTCTTCGACGAGTACTTCCTGCCGGAGATTAGAAAAAGATATCGGAAAGCGAGCACCAGGACGATTGAATAAAAATCGAGACCGCCGAAAGGCGGTCTCTTTCTCGTCATGGATGATTGACAACCTGTTCCCTCTCCGGCCCCACACTGACCAGTCGCACCGGCGCCCCAGCCAGGTCCGCAATGCGCCCTAGATACGCCTGCGCCTCTGACGGCAGGTCCTCCCACCTCCGCACAGCCGAGACATCCTCCCTCCAGCCGGACAGTTCCTCGTAGACCGGCTCGTACGGGCTCAGGTCCGCTGACCCAAAGGGCAGGTCGGTGAGCAGTTTCCCTTCACAGCGGTAGGCTGTACAGAGCTGGAGGCTTTCCAACCCGCTCAGGATATCCAGCTTGGTGATGGCCAATTCGCTGACGCCGTTGATCCGGTTGGCGTATTTCAATAAGACCCCATCCAGCCAGCCGACGCGCCGCGGGCGGCCGGTGGTGGTGCCGTACTCGTCCCAGGGATGTTCGCCGGTGCCGCGCAACCGCAGGGCCAGGTCATCAAAGACCTCGGTCGGGAACGGCCCGGAACCGACGCGCGTCTGAAAGGCCTTGACCACGCCAACCACGCGGGCGCCGCACGCCACATCCAATCCCAGGCCCAGGCCGGTCAACGCGCCGGGGGCCGTAGTGCTGGAGGAGGTCACAAAAGGATAGGTGCCAAAGTCAATATCGAGCAGAGTCCCCTGCGCACCTTCGGCCAGGACGGTTTTCCCGGCTTGCAGCGCAGTGTGGAGTTCGAGCGAAGTGTCGGCAATGAATGGCTTCAAGCGCCCGGCATACTCCCGGTATTGTTCGCAAACCGGCTCCGGGTCCAGCTCCGGTGCCTCCAACATGCGCAGGGTCCGGTTAGCCTCGGTAACGTGGTCACCAATCCGATCGCAGAAATCGGGAGCGAGCATATCGGCCAGGCGCAGGCCGCGGCGGGTGGCTTTATCGGTATATGCCGGGCCGATGCCGCGTCCGGTGGTGCCGATGCTGCCTTTGCCCCTCTCCGCTTCGAGGGCCTTGTCGAGTGCCTGGTGGGCGGGGGTGATGAGGTGGGCGGCGCAGGAGAGGCGCAGCCGCTCCGGCGAGACGGAAATCCCGGCCTGGCGGAGCATGTCCATTTCCTCGAACAGTGTGCCTGGGTTGACCACCATGCCATTCCCCAGGATGGCAACAATGCGCGGGTGAATGATCCCGGATGGAATGAGATGCAGTTTAAAGATCCGGCTTCCCACCGTGACGGTATGACCAGCATTATCGCCGCCGTTGTAGCGGGCGGAGAAATCGGCCTGTGCAGCAAACCAGTCCACGATGCGGCCTTTGCCCTCGTCCCCCCATTGTGCACCCACAATCACTTGCAGGGTCATGTTTTCTCCTTCTCGGAATCGCAGTTGGGATCTGGGGGAATTCCCGTGCCACAGAGGAAGAATTGGTCACCGCAGCAATTCCCGGAGGTTCTCTACCATCATTATATCAAGCGTACAGGCGATGGGGTATAATCTTCGCAGACAATCCCATGAAGACCAAAGCCCTTCTGCTCATCAGCGTTTTCCTGATCATCCTTGGATTGGCCTGGGTTTCCTCGGGTGTGCGGGCTGCACCCGGCGAACCGCAGGCGGCTTACCCCTCGCCGACTCCCGGCCCGGACGGACGGATCATCTATATCGTCAAAGCCAATGATACCTGCGATCTGATATCCCTGTTGTACGGCGTATCGACGGACTATCTACGCACGACCAACCAGTTGGACGCGAATTGTACTCTACGCGAGGGACAGCAGTTAATGCTGGGCCTCGGTGGACCCTCATCCGCCTCGCCAACCCCCGGTCCTTCGCTGATACCCACGGCAGTCCTGCCAACAGGCACACCAGTTGCGGGTGGCACAGCCGAAATGTGCGTGCTGGTCTACGACGATGTTAACGGCGACGGCTTGCGCCAGGCAACCGAGAAGGCCATCCCTGGTGCGGCGATCAGCCTCACCAGCCTGGATGGGACTTACTCGCAAACCCTGACCACCGCCATCAACCCGGATGCGACCGCCTACCAGGGCATGTGTTTCTCGAACGTGCCGATGGGAAAGTACAACGTCAGCGCCGCCGCGCCGGATGGGTACAACCCCACGATCAACCTGACCTCCAGCGTGGATATCACTGCCGGTGATATCGCCTCCATTAACTTCGGTGTGCAGTCCAATACATTGCCGGGAGCCAATACCCCCAAGACCAAACCTTCGCCGCTGTTGGGCATCATTGGGGCTGTGTTTTTGCTGGCCGGGATTGGGATGGGGATATATGTCTGGAGTTTGCTGAGAAAGAAGTAAACCGGGCCAAACG
>CAIQQN010000107.1 GCA_903873975.1 uncultured Anaerolineales bacterium | reverse complement strand
GTTGGGGAATAGCCACTGTGCCAAGACGTATAATTTGTATTGCCGTGTAAAATAGTGTTAGGGATAAAAGCAGCGCTGGCCATCGCCACTTCACTTTAGCGGCTCCTCCGGGGAATCTGTGGGTAATTGTCTGGGCTAACTGTGCTGCTGTTCGAGGAAGCGGCGCAATTTGCGGCAGGTCGATTCAAAGGAGCGTAGCTGCTCCTCGGAGTCACAGTGATACAGCAGTGGCCCTCCCTCCTTCAGGACATCGAAGACCAGATCTTCGACGGGCGCTTTTCGGAGAGAAGGCGTTTCGTTCAGGTCGCGAATGATTTCTCCTCCCAGAATCCAGAGGTTGTCAACGTGCTTGCGAATGGTCTTGCGAGAAAGGTTCCCTTGGATCAGGTGTTCGAGGAAGGGGCGGAAGCAGGCCACCATCTTCTCTCCGGGAGGGATGTCTTTGGGAAAGCCCATCCAACTGCGCGGCCAGTCTTCCAGGTCCTTGCAGTACGCCGCCAGCGGGGCGTGCACGACAGGCGTGGAATGGTTTAAGGTAGAAGTCTTTGCCCTCGAGGCCTTCTTCGCCATGCGACTGATTACAATTCTAAACCAGTGTCATCACTTTCGGGGATTTGTCTACGAGGGAGCGCGATTCAGCCCAGGGGAGCGAACCAGCATCGAGGTTCAGCTGCGACCGCGGCGGGGCTCGGCTGTGATCTGCTCGGGCTGTCATCGGCCGGCTCCGGGCTACGACCATCTCGCGCAGAGGCGGTTCGAGTTCATTCCGGTGTGGGGCTTCTTGGTATTCCTGCTCTATCGCATGCGGCGCGTGCATTGCAGGACCTGCGGCATCGTGGTGGAGGAAGTGCCGTGGGCCGCCGGTAAGCATCAGCTCACCAAAGTGTACCTGCAGTTCCTGGCACATTGGGCGCGCCAGCTTTCCTGGCAGGAGACGGCGGAAGCCTTTCGCACCTCCTGGGAGAAGGTCTGCCAGGCGGTGGAGTACGTGGTGACTTGGGGGCTGGAGCATCGCACCCTGGGACCGATTCAGGCCATCGGCGTGGATGAGATCCAGTACGCCAAAGGGCACAAGTACCTGACCTTGGTGTATCAAATCGATGCCCACCTCACCCGGCTGCTCTGGCTGGGCAAGGAACGAACGGTAGAGACCTTCGAAGGGTTCTTTACCATGATCGGCAAGGAATGGGCGGCGCAGATCGAGTTTGTCTGCTCGGATATGTGGAAGCCCTACCTGCGGGTGATTGGGGAGAAATGCTCGCAGGCGCTTCACATCCTGGATCGCTTCCACATCATGGCCAAGATGAACGAGGCGCTGGACGATGTACGCGCCGCCGAGTCACGGAAGATGGCGGAGGAAGGACATGAGCCCCTGTTGAAGAAATCCCGCTGGTGTGTCCTCAAGCGCAAAGCGAATCTTACCCCCCAGCAAAGGTTTCGCCTGCGGGACCTGCTGCGCTACAACCTGAAAACCGTGCGCGCCTATCTCCTCAAAGAGGACTTCCAACAATTCTGGGAATATGACTCGCCCCCTTGGGCCGGCAAGTTCCTGGACGAATGGTGCCGCCAAACCATGCGCTCCCGTATTGAACCGATGAAGAAGATCGCCAAGATGCTGCGAGCCCATCGGGATCTGATTCTCAATTACTTCAAGGCCAAAAAGCAGTTCTCCAGCGGCGTGGTGGAGGGTCTCAACAACAAAGCCAAAGTCACCATGAGAAAATCCTACGGCTTCCGAACCTTTCGCATTACCGAACTCGCACTCTATCACGCACTTGGCAAGCTGCCCGAGCCTGAACTAACCCACGAATTCTACTGACGAGTCAATTTTCTTTGGGGCTTGTAACCCGCGATGAAAAGCAAACAAAACGGCTGCAAGAAATGAAAGGGACACACAAGTGAGGTAGGCCGCAATCCGCTTGGTCGCGGTCTGCCGGTGCTCGGGAGCGGCGAAGCCGGGGAACATGGACGCCTCCACCCGACGGCAGTAAAAAAGTCGAAGAGTCGAAAGTGGAAGAGTTAAACTCTTTAACTT
>CAIQQN010000106.1 GCA_903873975.1 uncultured Anaerolineales bacterium | reverse complement strand
GTCCAGGCTTGCAACCATATAATCCAGAAAACGCCCCAAGTCGTTATCGGCGTCATCAAGCGATAGCCAACCGATGGCAGCCCCCTTTTTATGCGCCGACTGCATCCAGGTGCTGATAAGCAGTGTTTTCCCAGCCCCCGCCGGAGCAGAGACCAGCGTAAGACGATGAGTCAGCGCCTCATCCAGTTTTTCCAGCAACCGGGGACGCGGCACAAAACCAGTTGGAATGGGCGGGGGATAGAATTTGGTTGGCAGCAGGGAGGTCACACGGTGATTATACTCACAAGACTGCGTTTCCCCGAACGAATCAGAAGGTTTGGTAGGAAACTGCCCTTTTCGTTATCGTGGGACAGGATTCACAGATACCAACCACAATCCCAGATCGCGGATTTTCAACAATAGACCGAACAATTCAGCCTGATCGTGCACCAAGCCGGTGAGCAAAGTTTCATCATCTCCAGTGGTCAGCGTAAACGGTAAGAAATAGGTTGACCATTTCTCATCCAGGATATCCCGCACGCAAATTTCGTAGGTGGTTTCGGGCATCGGAGGTCTTTATCCTTCCGGCGAACATTCTCCCGCCAATTCCAGCGGCAGGGCGATGGTGAGTGTGCATTGGTCATTGCCTTTAAGCAGGGTTTCAACGTGTTCGATACTAACAGGCTGGCCCAAGATCCCCTCCCACAGCCGCTTGTACCAGCCCGCTCCGCAGTAGCAGAAGGTCGGCGAGAGTCTGGCGGGGATTTCATCGAGGAATGGGTGGACAAACGAACAATGGCAGTAGGCTTTGCGCCGCTCGGCGGGCGTGACTGCCTTAGCGTAGCCTTCAGGATTGAAGGGATTCTTGCGCATGTAGAGCACATTTCCCCGCCGCACCGGTTTTTCATACCAAAAATCATCTGTGTACATCTCGCGCAGAATGTCATCGAATGTGCCCCGTTCGAAGATGATTCGAAGGTGCTCGATGCGTTCCTGCGGGAAGACGTGGGCGCAGTGAGAGACCACCTGGCATTTCTTCTCACTGTCATCGGTCAGCGTGTCCAAGCGAGCGATGGCAGTCTGAATCCAGATGGTGTAATCCTTAGAAGATGATTCAGGAGTAATGGATTCGATCCCTTGCATCAGCCGCTTAGAAGTTTCCGCCCCCAAGACTTTCTCTGCTCCTTCGGCGAAAAAACGATCCCACATATGCAGGATAACCTGCACTTCGGCAACGTTCTTTTCCGGTTGCGTGGAATTCAGTACCCGGTAGATTTCGCGCCGAAAAAGGGAGGTTGTCCAGGCGTGTGTGTCGAGGTAGTCATAAATCTTCAGTACCGTCTCACGGATGGTCAGGTGCGAGCCGCAGTGGAGCATGGTCAGTGCCGGGGCGGCTTCGAGCGTTCGAGTATGGACTTCATCCGAGTCCACCGGGCAAGCCACCGGGAAAGCTGCTTCGATCAGGTAGCCTTCCTTCACGGCTCCGTTATGAAAGATCGCCAGCGCATCGCCGCATATGGCATCCCCACAGATTAATCTCAAACGATCAAAGAGCAAGGAAATCTCGTCGCGGGTATTTACGCAAGTTTTGATGAAAGCAATTCTTACGGGTTCAAGTTGTTTGTAAATAATCGTGTCATCCGCCATATTAGACCTCTCCATAAAAAACGAGTGTGAGTACGCCACCGGTCGCCACCAAGACAAAACCCACAAAGCCGAAGATCAAGGTGGCGGGCAGCAACTGAACAACCATGAACAGGGGGATGCCCCACCCGGCGAGAATCATCCCCGCCGAGACAACCATGCAGCGGCGCGGCAAGATTTTATCGATGAATACATTGCGCTTTTTGATAAAGGCGATACGGGTCAACTTGAGTGTGTAAGCTTGTGTAAATGCTGCCATATTCGCCTCCAAAACGAATACAGTTTATGCTCATAAAATAACCGAGATTGGGGTGAAAGTCATCACCCAATCTTGGTGATTGTGGTCGTCGTTTTCTATGGGGCTCATGAAGCGATTATTTAGGCACTGCATCCGGTCGGTGGTAATTGTTGAAGGAATGCCACCAATCCGACCTTTCCATTAATTCTTCCATGAATCTTGACATACTTATCCAAATGTATTATACTAATGGTATAATACCTTTGGAAGGAGCGTTATGGGCCAAACTACCCTTGAAATCTTGCTGACCCAGTGGGAAGAAACCTACAAAAAAGGACTGCTCAGTTTCTGGCTGCTGCTGCTGCTCGACCAGCACAAGGCTTATCCGTATGAGATCAGGAGCGCCATCACCGAAATGAGCCGGAACACGATCAATGCCGATGAGAACAGCATTTACCGGTCGCTGAACCGCCTGGCAGATTCAGGTATTGTCGACAGCGAAGTGCTTCCCTCCGAGACCGGTCCCAGCCGCCGGTATTTCTTCCTGACCAGCATCGGCCGCGAGTTGCTCACCCGTTTCATCACACGCAACATCCTGGTCTTCGAACAACCGGAAGTGGCTGACCTGATCCAAAAAACGCTCTCATCCAATGGAAACAAGAAAGGATAACCCGATGACCACCAACCCCATCTCCCCGAAAGAAAAGAAGCTTCGCAACCTGCGGAAGATCCTGTGGATCGTGTTCAGCGCCATCACCATCACCATCCTGCTGGTGAGCAGCCTGTCCCTGCCGGCCGCCTTGCTAATCAATAAGACCACCAGTTTTTCGGCCCTTTTTAATAATGAAACCGGCATGGTTTTATTATCGCTGCTGGCCATAATACTCGTCAAGATCGCCGTTATCGGGATCATCTGCCTGTTGATCTATTTCATCTTCAAATACCGCCTCGAAAAAGACGATGATCTGTTTCTCTAGATCAATCACCCAGCTGGAAAAGGGACAAAACCATGAATTGTACGATTGAAACCGAGAATCTAGGCAAGCGTTATGGAGACGTGACTGCTGTGGACGGCCTTTCCCTGCGGGTCGCCGAAGGCGAGATTTATGCCTTCCTCGGCCTGAACGGAGCCGGAAAGACGACCACCCTCCGTATGCTGTTGGGGATGATCAAACCTACCCACGGAAGCGCGACCGTGCTGGGGAAGCGCGTCCGGTTGGGCAGTCGGGAACCCTGGGCGCAGGTCGGATACCTGGTGGAAATGCCGCACGCCTATCCCGAGCTGACCGTCATCGAGAACTTGGAAGTGGCCCGGCACCTGCACCCGGGCACGGAAAGGAAAGCCGTCAGCCAGATGATCGAGCGCCTGGGACTGGCTGCTTATGCGGACCGGCGGGCGGGTGTGCTCTCCCAGGGGAATGCCCAGCGCCTGGGACTGGCCAAAGCCCTGTTGCACGATCCCAAGTTGATCCTTTTGGACGAGCCGGCCAACGGTCTGGACCCGGCCGGGATCGTTGAGATCCGTGAACTGCTGCTCAAGCTGACCCGCCAGGAGGGTGTGACGGTTTTCATGTCCAGCCACATCCTGGCCGAAGTGTCCCGACTGGCAGACCGGATCGGCATCATCCATGAGGGCCGCCTGCTCCAGGAGATGGATGTCGCTGAGATGGAACGCAACCGGCGCAGGCGGCTGCTAGTGCGGGCGCGGGATGTTGAAGCCGCCCAACGGGTGTTATCCACCGCTGGCCATCCAGGCAAGATCCTTGCGGGTGGACTCTTGGAGCTTAATCAAACAACTGCGATCGAACGTCCTGACGACATTGCCAGCCTGCTGGTCCGGGCCAAGACCCCGCCCACACAGTTGCTGGTGGAGGAAGAGGAACTGGAACGATATTTCCTCCGGTTGGTCGGATCGAACGGAGGTGAAAAATGAAGGCCCTTTCAGGTATGATCTGGATCGAACTGCGGAAAGTGCTCCGTTCCCGGGTGCCTCTCTTTACCGCCTTGGGGTTCCTGATGATGCCGTTGATCGGTGCACTGTTGATCTTTATATACAAGGACCCTCAGCTCGCCCGCCAACTCGGCCTGCTCGGCACCAAGGCCAACCTGGTGGTTGGCAGCGCCGACTGGCCCGGGTATTTGACTTTGATGGTCGAGTTCACTGCCCTGGGAGGATTCTTCTTTTTCTGCCTGGCAATCAGCTGGACGTTCGGGCGGGAATTCACCGATGGCACCCTGAAAGACCTGCTGGCCGTGCCGGTGCCGCGCTTCAATATCCTCCTGGCAAAATTCATCGTCGCCGCTCTCTGGTGCGCGGCGCTGATCGTAGAAACGTATGTCGTCGGCCTGGCGCTGGGTATGGTCATTCACCTCCCGGGAGGTTCGCTCTCCGTCATCCTGCACGGCACCGGCCTCCTGGCTGTCACAGCCGTAATGTCAATCACGCTCGTCATGCCGTTTGGCTTCTTTGCCAGCCTGGGGCGCGGGTATCTCCTGCCAATCGGGATCGCGATCCTAACCTTAATTCTGGGCAACCTGTCCATCACCCTCGGCTGGGGGGAATTCTTCCCCTGGTCGGTACCGGCCCTGTATCTGCAAGAGGCGCATCTCCCCCTCTTCAGCTACTGCCTCGTCGCCCTGACTGGTCTGGCTGGGATAGCCGGGACCCATCTGTGGTGGAAATACGCGGATCAGAATCGATAAAACAGGCTAAACTAATACCCGGCACATGTAGGAAGCAATCCGGGTGGAGCAAATCAGAAGCGTGTTTTGCGATAAAAAATCCGTTTCGCGATTTCGTTGGCAGCCACATATAGGCTGGTAATGGTCAACAACAGCACCATCATCAGAGGCGGGAGCGGTATAAAACCGAAGATGGGGCCCACACCGGGAAGATAAGGCAAAATCAGGGTAGCGAGTCCCACCAGGAGGGTGCTGATCCACAACCAGCGCCCTGGCTTGCTTTTGAATAGCGACCGGCGGGTGCGGACAACCAGCAGGATGAACAACTCTGTTAGCGACGATTCGATGAACCAGCCGGTGCGGAATTGATTCTCGCTGGCCCTGAGTACCAGCAAAAGCACCCCAAAGGTGATGAAATCGAAGACGGAGCTGATCAGGCCAAAAACGATCATGAAATTGCGGATGGAGTTCACGTCCCAACGCCGTGGTTTGTCCGCCATCTCTGGATCAACTGAATCTGTGGCAAGGGTCATAGCTGGTAAATCGGTCATGAAATTGTTCAGAAGGATTTGCTTGGGGAGTAATGGCAGGAATGGCAGGAACAGGGACAGGCCTGCCATGCTGAACATGTTGCCGAAATTGGCGCTGGTGGTCATCGACACGTACTTTAATGTGTTCGCAAAAGTATGGCGGCCCTCCTCAATTCCCAGACGCAGCACATCCAGGTCCTGCTCCAAAAGCACAAAATCGGCGGCTTCTTTGGCCACGTCGACCGCATTTTCGACCGAGATGCCCACATCCGCGGCGTGGAGTGCGGGTGCGTCGTTGATGCCATCGCCCATATAGCCCACCACGTGACCGGTTTTGCGTAACGCAGAAATAATACGTTCTTTCTGGTTCGGATCCACTTCCGCAAACAGGTTGGCCTGGTCTGCCCGCCGCCAAAGGGCCTCGTCGCGCATCTGGTTCAGCTCAGCGCCGGTCAGTATTCCAGTGACCGGCAT
>CAIQQN010000105.1 GCA_903873975.1 uncultured Anaerolineales bacterium | reverse complement strand
TCTGATGACCATGCACGGCTGATGTTGCAACTGCTGGGCATGCCGTTCAAGAAGGAAGCATAACTATGGCAAGCACTTGCATGAAGTATCGTGAAATGCGCCGTAAGTATCCCAATCAAATACGCCATCGCTGCTCGCGTTGCGGACGCCCACGCGGTTATATTCGCCGTTTTGGCCTGTGCCGGATTTGATATGGATACTTACGGCGGAGTTCACGATACTTCATGCAAGTGCTTGCCATAGTTATGCTTCCTTCTTGAACGGCATGCCCAGCAGTGACAACATCAGCCGTGCATGGTCATCAGATTTGGCTGTGGTCACAATGGTGACCTCCATGCCTCTCATCTTGTCAATCTTATCGTATTCGATCTCCGGGAAGATCAACTGGTCACGCAGGCCAAGTGTATAGTTGCCGCGCCCATCGAAGGCCTCCGGAGAAACACCGCGGAAGTCGCGCACGCGCGGCAGGGCAGTGTTAATCAACCGGTCCAGGAAGGCCCACATTTTGGCACCGCGCAAAGTAACCTTGGTGCCGATGACACGCCCCTCGCGCAGTTTGAAATTAGCAATACTCTTGCGCGCTTTGGTCATGATCGGTTTCTGACCGGTAATGATGGTCATGTCGCCCATCGCCGCTTCAAGCATTTTCGGATTATCCATTGCTTCACCGCCCAGGCCAATATTGACGACTACCTTTTCGATGTGCGGTACCTGCATAATATTCTTATACTGAAATGCTTTAAGCAGGGCTGATACAACTTCTTTCTGGTATCTTTCTTGCATTCTATTCATAAATCAATGCTCCACCGGCGGCTAATCAATCAACGCCTGGCATTTCTTGCAGACACGGTGTGCGCCTTCATCATCGCGCTGGACACTGATACGGGTCGGTTCGCTGCACTTCGGGCACACCAGCATAACGTTCGAGATATCGAACGGGGCCTCAAACTTGATGCGACCTGGGTTAATCGTGCGGCCCTGAGTCTGTACCTGACGCTGGTGTTTGGTATGGACATTCACGCCCTGCACCACCACCCGGTGCTCGTCCGGCAGGACTTTAATCACTTCGCCGCGCTTGCCCTGGTCTTCAATTTTCCCGCTGATGACCTCAACGGTATCACCTTTACGGATCTTGACTCTCATCGTTCGCTCCTCAACTGGCCTAAAGCACTTCCGGGGCCAGCGAAACAATCTTCATAAAGCCCTTTTCACGTAACTCACGTGCCACCGGGCCGAAGATACGGCTGCCCTTCGGGTTCTGGCCATCGACATCCAGGATGACAGCAGCATTGTCGTCAAAGCGGATATAGGAGCCATCCTCGCGGCGCCATTCCTTGGTACAACGCACAATCACAGCCTTGACAATCTCGGATTTCTTGATCGATCCCTGCGGTGTCGCCGATTGGACCGCCCCCACTACGATGTCACCGATCCTACCGTATCTGCGGGTCGAACCGCCCATAACGTGGATGACCAGTATTTCGCGCGCACCGGTATTATCAGCAATCTTCAAACGAGACTCGTGCTGAATCATGGCTGCGCCTCCACCGGAGATTCTCCAACCTCGGGAGCTGCCTCTTCGGGTGTTATTGCGATCTCCGTCACATTTATATCTGCAGTACGAATTTCACGTTTGATAATCGACTCGACCACCCAGCGTTTATCCCGTGAGATGGGACGGCTCTCCACGATCTGAACATGATCACCAATCTGGCAACCAAGTTCATCATGTGCCTTGACGCGCTTGCTCAAATGCACTACCTTGCGGTAGAGCGGGTGCCGGAAAGTTCGGCCAATCTCAACCACAACAGTTTTGGTCATTTTATTACTGGTAACAATGCCAGCTATTCGACGACGATCATTCATGCTTCACCTTCCTGTACAGTCGCCCGGGAACGCTCATTGAAAATGGTCTCCATACGGGCGACATCACGTCGTAGCAGGCGCAGGTGGCTGGTATCAGTTAATTGACCGGTGACCTGCTGGAAGCGGAGTTTCATCAACTCCTCCCGCATATCTGACAGTTTGGCCTGCATTTCTTCCACTGACATCTTGCGAATCTCTTCGGTTTTCATGGCTACTCTCCTGCCGCTATGTCACTACGGGTAATGATCTTGGTTTTGATCGCAAATTTATGTCTAGCCAAGCTCAACGCCTCACGGGCAGAAGCCTCATCCAAACCGCCAATTTCGAACATAACACGGCCAGGTTTGACCACAGCTACCCAATATTCCACGCTGCCCTTGCCTTTACCCATGCGGGTTTCCGGAGGCTTCTGTGTATAGGGTTTATCCGGGAAGATACGGATCCAAACCTTACCACGGCGCTTCATGGCATGGACAAGCGTGCGGCGGGCAGCTTCGATTTGACGGGCAGTCACCCACCCCGGCTCCATCGCCAAAAGACCATAATCCCCGAAAGAGATCTCAACACCGCGCGATTCCTTCCCTTTCATACGGCCACGCATCTGCTTGCGGTACTTCACACGTTTTGGCATTAACATAACATCAACCTCACTTCACAGACGCCTCGTCTACTCGCTAACGTAGACGCCTTCGGTAGTCTCGATTTTTTCTTCAACGTCGGCTTTCATCTCGCCGTGATAGACCCAGACCTTGATGCCGATCCGGCCATAAGTCGTCGCTGCTTCAGCACGGGCAAAATCAATGTCAGCACGCAAAGTTTGCAGCGGAACTCGGCCATCGCGCAGCCAAACGGTACGAGCCATTTCTGCGCCTGCCAACCGGCCAGCAACCTCGATCTTGATACCTTGAGCGCCCTGCCGCATCGCCTGCTGTATGGCGCGCTTCATCGCCCGGCGATAGCTGATGCGGCGTTGCAGTTGATCTCCAATATTTTGGGCAACCAGATAAGCATCGCAATCAGGAGCTTTGATTTCTTTAATATCCAAATCCACTTTTTTGCCGGTCAACCCTTCGAGGGCCACACGGACTTTCTTGATGCCTTCGCCTTTGCGGCCGATCAGGATGCCCGGTTTGGCAGTATATACAGCTACTTTCAATTTACCGGGATAGCGTTCCACATCAATACGGGAGACGCCCGCGCGGCCTGATTCTCTATAGAGCATGTCGCGGATAGCAAAATCCTGTGACAATTGCTCACGGTATTGAGCACCTTCAGCAAACCAGCGGCTACGCCAGG